>JAGMFA010000071.1 GCA_023127875.1 Candidatus Zixiibacteriota bacterium | reverse complement strand
CTATCATTACACAGCAGGTTCCATTCATGGTGAACCATTTCGTTTATAATGATAATCCTGACGTTGAACTCGCCCAGGTTCCATAGGAATCGGGGCTAAAACGTCACCTATTAATTGGCAAGGTCGTTCATCAAAACAGATTACAGGCCTTTGAGGGTTATAATCTTGCTCGTAGACATCCAAAACCTCTTCCATATGCCAAATAAATTCTGCTGTGATTTGACCTATGCACCATTGCTTCTTTAAGTGAGGTTTGAGTTCGTTTTTTTTAAAACCCTCTTAACCGTCTGATGTGAAATGCTATCAATCATTTTTAGCTCAACAACCCTGTCGGCTATTAGACGCAATGTCCAGCGGTTCCGCCCCTCTGGAGGCTGGGAACAGGCTATGGCTGTAATTTTAGCCTTTTGGCCTCCGGTAAATTTCTTCGGTGCACCTGGCCGGGGTTGCTCGTTGAGGGCTGATTCCAATCCTTCCCGGACATATCTAAAACGAACTGTGCGAATCGTATTGCGGGCAACTCTCAAGGCTTCTATTATCTGGGTATCGGTTTTTCCTTCATTCGCCAGTACCAATATTCGGCAGCGTGTTATCTTTCGCGCTTTCTCACTGCCTTTGCTTATAATCTGTTTTAATAACGCTTGCTCTTTCGGTCTTAATTTTACCCGATTTTTTACTTTCATGGCTACCGCCTCCTTTAAGAGGTAGTATACCATAAATATCGCAATTTGTCAACAATTTATGTTACAGTACACTAGGCACAAGAATATAAGCTTAGCCTGCCAAAGATTAGATTACCAGAGGTCGTACTTTTCCGCCAGAGGCGGTCAGACGACCGCCCGTCTGGGCGGATCTGCCTTTGGCAGATACTTCTGGTTCAATCGCCTAAAACAAGCCAACTTCGACATCAAGTCCCTGGAGGAACGCTCCACCCAGACGCCTGCCCGTATGGGCAAGTCGCGTTCAAGCGATGGATCTTTAACTATGCGAAGCTCGTCCCGCAAAGTGCGGGACGCACATTCATACGAATAACCACAAAAGACCCTGAGCGTAGTCGAAGGGCATCAATAAAATGATACCCATACAAAAATTAAAGTTGTCCGAACCTAGATCCTGCGGAAAATTAAATCCACCTTAAACTATATTACAAAAAATTCCTTTTGGGTGTTCGATATGTATTGGGGTCATTACAAAAGCTCTTGAAATAAGCTACAGGAAAAAATTCCACCTCAAATAACTCTTGACAATAGAGTAGAGTGCATTTTATTAAATCGAAAAGTTAACCTAAAAAAGAGGAGGGAAGGTTATGACCGGCAAGAGTGTAGAAAGAAGAGATTTTATAAGGTCCTTACTGGCTGGGGCTTCTGTGTTAGCGCTTGATTGGAGCGCTTTTCCGATAGGTGCAAGCGCTGATACAGGTGAAAATCAATTTGATGCGGTGATCATTGGGTCAGGTCTGGGGGGACTGAGTTGTGCGGCGGCTTTCGCCCGGCAGGGATTCAAACCTCTGGTTCTGGAGAAACATTATATCCCAGGCGGATATGCCACCACCTTCAAACGACCCGGTGGTTTTGTCTTCGACGTCTCCCTGCACTCCACATCGGTCGGAGAAAGAGAAGGAATACATAATTTAATACCCGGCTTCCCTGAAATTACAAATGTGGAGTTTGTGCCCCACCCCAATCTTTACCGGGCAATCTTTCCCGATTATGACTTCCGGGTACCCCAGAAGGATCTCCCCGCCTACATTGACATGCTGACTGGCTACTTCCCGGATGAGAAGAAGGGAATAGAGGGGCTCTTTGATGATATGGAAGGTGTAGCCAAGGACATTCAGAAATTATCCCGCGCCAAAGGCAAGGTGGATATGAGCCGTTTTCCGGTCGATTTCCCTTACCTATTCAAATCCTACACCAAAACCTGGGGCCAAATGATGGACGCCCATATCAAGAATCCCAAGTTAAAAGCCATCATCTCCGCACTCTGGGGATACTATGGGCTTCCCCCATCCAAACTTGCCAGTATATATTATGCCCTTCCCACAATAGGGTATCTTCAAGAAGGTGGTTATTACCCCAAAGGTAAATCCCAGAAAATAAGTGACGCTTTTGTGAAATTCATCGAAGAGCGCGGCGGCAAGGTAATGCTTAAAACCCGGGTGGAAGAGATATTGGTGAAGGATCATACAGCTTACGGTGTAAAAACCGCTGATGGAGGTGAATATACCGGGAAGGTAGTAGTTTCAAATGCCAATGCTTATGATACCTTCCACACCATGATGAAACAGGACGAATATCTCAAAGACTATCTTGCCAGGATGGATCAATTTAGCGTCAGTCTCTCCAGTTTCCAGGTGTTTCTGGGATTGAAGAAGGACTTAATTGGCGAAGTGGGAATTACAGATACCGAAATCTTCTGCACTACAGGATATGATCCTGAGGCTGAATATAAAGCCGCTGTCAACGCAGAGGTGGAGGGTGGCTTTGGTCTAACGCTGTATGATAACCTTTATAAGGGTTATTCTCCTAAAGGAAAGAATACCGTCAATATCATTGCGCTCCAGGGATATGATCACTGGAAGAAGTACGAAGCCGACTACTTCAAGGGCAAGAAAGAGGCTTACCGGAAAGAAAAGGAGCGGATGGCTGATATTCTGATAGACCAGGTGGAAGAGATGCTTCTGCCCGGACTCAGAGACGCAATAGAGGTCAAAGAGATCGGCACGCCCTTGACAAATGTGCGCTTTACCGACAATTATCGCGGAGCCATATACGGATGGGATCAGACTCTGGATAATTCCGGTCAGAGCCGATTGCCGCATACCACGCCAATAAAAAACCTTTATCTTTCCGGAGCCTGGACATCTCCTGGCCACGGCTATGGCGGCGTTCTCTGGAGCGGACTGGAATGCTTTGGTGAGATTATGCAGAGGTGGTAAACTATAGCTATATGGGATTATGCGAAAATCATTGTTTGGTGAATTCGCTCGGCGAGGATGTTATCATCCTCGCAGGCTTTTCTTGTGGATGATAACATCCACAAGGAGCATAGTTTCACGTAGGGACAGGGCTTGCCTGCACTGAGCCCGCCTTTGGCGGGAGAAGTGTCCCTGTCCGAGCTATAAGGCGGACAGCCACACGGTTCGACAAGCTCACCGTCCTGAGCAAAGTCGAAGGAAGGGCTGTCCCTACGACTGACTTTCCTCTTGTGGAATGGCGGAGAGACCCACAGACGGGAGGGCATCCGCCCCCGTCGGAGCGTCGGCTCGTCTGGGATAACATCCACAAGGAGCATAGATATAAAAAGTCTTGCCTCTTATCCTCCTGAAAGAATACTTGACTTTTGTAGGGAAATCAGCTAACGTACAGTTGAGAAGAGTGAAAGATATTACGGATAAACGAGCCTTTGGTTTGGCATAAGACCTGTTGTGGATGATTGGCAGACCAAAAACTAACCCAGAGATTACTGGTGATCGTAACCCCCGACATAGATGGCTTGATCCTCAATGAAAAGAAAGCCATCCAATGGTATTTGTGCTGGTTCGTGTCAATCGTTTTGATCGGTGTTTCGTTGATTATTGTCAATCTCGCCACCGGTTGGATTAAGGAGGTAGGACCTTCTGTAGGAAGCGCCTTCGTTTTATTGTTAGCAAAACCCCCTCTGACCGAATTACTCAGGCGACGAGACCGTGTAACGGCATTAAAAACCCTAAGAGCCTTCATGGCGCAAGTGGCCCCCGATAGCGATGATGCAAAAGGAATCGAGGACATGTTTGGGAAAATGCTTCTGAACATGTTAGGAGGATGACACATATGGAAAAAGTCACGGAAGACATAAAAGCCTTGCTTGACAAACTAGAGGTTAAGGAGAAAAAACGGCGCCGCAATGCCATGCTATATTTTGGTCTCCCACTTTTGGCGGGAGTGGCTTTGACAATTTGGACAGTTTGGCAAGCACAGACCCTAAAGATTAGAACACAAGATTTGCAATTGCTGGAACACAAGATTGATGATAAACAGAGAGAGCTTGATTTTCTCAGAACCCAGCTTCAAAGGACAAAAGATGCTGGTGACCATGTTAGTATGGGGATTTGGTTTGCACGCAAGGGGAAGTACTCTGATGCTATAGCTGCGTACGACCGAGCTATTGAGCTGGATTCGCTGCCGTTTGTCCTTGATTTAAAGGGATATTCGCTCCTGAGGAAAGGGGAATCTGAAAAAGCTGTCAAGACCGAGAAACGCTGTATAGAAATAGATCCTACCTACATCTGGTGTCATTACAATTTGGCACTTGCATACTGGGCAAGGGGGGAAACTTCGAAAGCGGTCGAAGAAGTTAAGAAGGTTATAGGGCTTGATCCAAGTTTTCGCGATATAATTGGTAACGACGTTCAATTTAAAAAATTCGAGGTATCGCCGGAATTCAAGAGTCTGATACAACAGTAAGAATTCATCGAATGACAACGGCACATAAGAAAGGTTTTGCCTTTTCGCTACGCGCGGGTGTTATCATCCTCGCTAACTTCCCTCTTGTGGATAAAACAACTACAGGAGCATAATCTCGTTCGGCAGGGCTGGGAGCCCTGCCTACGATGGTAAAAGGTATGGATTTCTCGTAGGTCGGGCACCCTTCAGGGTGAACCCCTCAGGGCAATCCCATGCCCGACCGGCCTCACAGATTTTCGTTCTTGTGGGGATAACATCCACAAGGAGCATAGGTTTAAAGGACGAGGGCAAAAGATTCGGTGGCAATGCAAAAAACGCTTGACACAATAAAAAGTTCCTCTTAATTCTTGTTTATAACGTCCAAGAACTTCTGGTGATGGATGCCGTATTAGTATTCTGTAAAAAAAGCTGTCAACTCTTTTCAGAAAGGAGAAAAGATGAAAAAGACTTTCGTAGTTTTGCTGGTGCTTTGCTTGACCTTGGCATGTGGCTCGTCCCGAAAGGTTTACCGTATTGAGCCAGAGACCGTTACCGACTTAAGCGGCAGATGGAACGATACCGACGCCCGCCTGGTGGCAGAGGAAATGATAGCTGATTGTCTTTCCCGTCCATGGATAACTAACTGGGCAACCGCCGCAGGGGGGAAGCCAGTGGTGACGGTGGGGACTATTCGCAATAAAAGCAGCGAACATATCGACACGGAAACCTTTACCACCGACTTTGAAAGGGAGCTGATAAACTCCGGTCAGGTAAGATTTGTCGCCAGCCGGGGTCAGCGGGATGAGATTCGGGGGGAACGTTTCGATCAACAGGACTGGGCTTCCCCTGAAACCATGAAACGAATCAGGGCAGAAACCGGTGCAGATTTCATCCTCCTGGGTGCCATTAAGTCGATAACCGATGAGATCGAAGGCATCAGGGTGGTGTATTATCAGACTGATTTGGAGATGATCAACATTGAAAGCATGGAAAAAGTCTGGATCGGCACCAAGAAGATCAAGAAAGAGATCTCCAAGAAAAAAACTAAGTGGTAAAATTGGCGGAGTTGACATCAAGTGGCACTAAAAGGTCAGCCATTGGTCTGTTTTTGTGTCTGTTTTTATTTGTCGGCTGCGGCTCGGTAGCGACTAAAAAAGCCTTTTATGAACCTATAACTGCCGACTTAGAAAACGATAATTTCGACGCGGCCGTTCAAAAGATAGAGAAAGCCAAAGCGGACAAAAAATACGGAAAAAAGGATCGGTTTCTCTACTATATAGATGCAGGATTAGCCTATCATTACGCCTCCCGTTTCGATACCAGCAATCAGAAATTAACTCAGGCCGAAGATGCTGCGGATGAACTTTTCACCAAAAGCGTCTCAAAAGCGGCGGCCTCACTTTTGCTAAATGACAACGTTCTTGAATATGCCGGTGAGGATTACGAAATTCTTTACACCAATCTGATTAAAGCCCTCAATTATATAGCCCAAACTGACTTTGACGGCGCCTTTGTCGAGGTCAGACGAGCCAATGAGAAACTGAATCTGTTGGAACAGAAATATGGTGATGTCTCCCGCAGGTTTGAACAGGGCTCACTGGATGATACCGTCAAGGTTAAACTCGATTACCGGGCGAAAAAGGTGCGGTTCAACAACGATGCCTTCGCCCGCTATCTGAGTATGCATATATATTCTACCGAAGGCAAGATGGATGATGCCAGAATCGATTATGATCTGCTCAGGTCAGCTTTTCGAGAGCAGCCTCATATCTATGATTTTGAGGTTCCTGAAGTAAAACACTTCTCTGAGGACAAAGAGATACTGAGCGTTGTTGCCTTGGCTGGATTGTCTCCGGTCAAGGAAGCGCTGAATCTTCGTATCAGGACTGATAAGGATTTAGACTTAGTGCAGGTATTATACACCGATCCGGAAAGAAAAGATTCTGAATACGGGCACCTGCCAATTGAGGTTTCTGAAGATTATTATTTCAAGTTTTCCATTCCCCAGATTGTTTCCCGACCGTCATACATAAGCCGGATAAGAGTTTTTGTTGATTCAAAACTTATCGGTGAATTGCAGCTCCTTGAGGATGTGGCAAAAGTAGCACAGGAAACTTTCCAGGCTAAAAAGTCACTTATCTACCTTCGCACCGTGGCCCGCGCAGTTTTTAAGGGTTTGGCCGCGCATAAGGCTAAAAAGAAAGCTGATACCGGAGGACTGAAAGGATGGTTGAAAAAGGCGGCAATTGACGTGGGCACGGATATCTCCGAAAATGCCGACCTGCGCTGTTCGCGTCTGCTTCCCGGAAAAATCTATGTGGGCGATTTTGAGATCGAACCGGGGACCTATGATTTAACCATCGAATTTCTGGATGAGGATGGACATCTTGTCAGCGCCACAGACGTTTATGAATATCGAGTTACAAAAAACGGATTAAATCTGATTGAAGTTTTCTCTCTCAATTAATTGATTACAACGATCCTATGCTGATGTTCTTGAGAATTGTCCTATCTATGTTAGAATTCATCGTGGCGGTATTGGGCTATTACTTACTCTACCGGTCAGATGAGAAGAAACTAAAAAGATACAGGTTATGGCTTTTTGCGGGGGTGATAATGGCTTTATTGATCACATCGGGAGACTTTGTTCATGAGACTAAGGAATCCAAGTCTAAGGCGAGAAAGTTCGCATCATTACAAAGTGACTTTAGTGAAATCAAGACACAATATGAGACAATCGTTAATCAATATGAATCATTGCTAGGTGTAAATGATTCTCTTAAAACTAAACTTGCTGAGATAGAAAGTGGTAACCAAAAACTAACAGCCTTATTGGAACCTTTCATAACCAGGGCTCGATCGGAATATCCGGGATGGAGCGATCAAGAAGCTTTACAAAAACTTGCCTCGGAGATTTCAAAAATGCAACCTAAGTTAGTTTTCTTGGACCATACAGAACCACGTCGAGACTCCATATCAAACCTATTTCACACCATTTATGTTTTCAGATCTGAACCAGCTACTGGACTGAGGGATGTTCAGATTAGAATTAGATTTGATCGAAGGTTTGTCACAATAACTGAGAGAAAAAGTGGAGCTTTTGTGGAGGAACAAGGAACTCGGATAACGATTGATCCAGATTCTACAGGTTTTTATTACATCACAGGATATTTAAAAGAAGGAAACGACATTAATATTGAAGTAATTAGCAAAGAACCATTAAAGATTTTGTCTAGAAGTTTGTCACCCCAATAAGCTGATTCAGCCTTGTTTGTCAACCAGCCCTTTGGGCATTGTTGACTTACATAGTTTGTCCTTTATAGGTTATTGCCATTTGGTCACTTGCTTCCCGTTGGTGTTCTTCACCAACGGGAATGAACGGCAGATAAAGGCCTGCCAGCTAAGTAACACGAAAAACCTTCATTTCTTGCGGGCTTCGGCGTATAATACATATAAAAGTGGAGAGTTAAGTTAGCTTATGAAAAAGTTTATCACGTTATCCTTATTGTTCATCCTGGTTTTTTCTTTCTCAGTCTTTTCTTCAGCGCCGCAGGGAGAAAAAATCCGCATCGTTTCTCCTTCAACACAGAAAACGGAAAAATATCTTATCAACCTGGATCTGGCAAAAGAACTGATCCGGGTGGGCAAGGCTGACGAAGCGATAAAATTGATCAATCAACTGAAGGATGTATATGGCGAAACAGGAGAACTGCATGATCTTTTGAAAGAGGCATATCTTGCCGGCAAAGAATATGATAAGGTAGAGGAGATGATCAGAAAGGATTTAGCCCGTGAGCCGAAGAACTGGAGGTTTTATTGCGAGCTGGCAAATGTGTATCTTAAGACAGAGAGAGAAGAGGAAGCCAAATTAAACTTGAATAAAGCTATCGAACTTTCTCCGAACCGTAAACAGAGTTATTATGAGGTGGCTTTGGTCTATCTGAGAAATGGTTTCACCTCTGAAGCCATGGATACCTACAAACTAGCACGGATGAAGTTGGGCAAACCTTCTGTCTTCGCCTTCGATTTAGCCAATCTGTATGAGGCGCTGAAAGATTACAAGCAGGCGGTGGATGAGTATTTCCTTTTCATGGGTGAGGATTCCAGCAGATTTGATTTGGTAGAGGACCGAATCAACAGGCTGATTCAAACCGAAGAGAACTTAGATGGAATCGAGTTGGCTTTGAGCCAGAGAATCAAAGAGAATCCGAAAGACATGTATTCGCAGAAGCTGTATGGAGATCTGCTTTTCCGCAGAAAAAACCTAAGCGATGCATTTGAGGTTTACAAGACGGTAGATAAGCTTTTCGGAGGGGGTGGAGGATTTATCTTAAAGTTTATATGGATGTGCTATAATAAGGAATTTTTCCACCAGGCTACCTCTGCCTGCAAGTATCTTATCTCCACAAAACCCTCCAGAGAGGTTGCCGTTTCCGCAGAATTATACATAGCACTTTCATATGAGGGGCAGGAGAGGTTCACAGAAGCCATTGGCGCCTATCAACAGATAATAGATAAGTATCAAGGATTCCTCACCCATGAAGTTGCTCTCTCCTACTTTCGAATCGGGGAGATTAATCTCTTCTTTCTCAAAAAACCGGATGAGGCTTTCTCCCGCTTTCAAAATGTGGTCTTCAACTATCGGGATTCATACCAGTATCCTGACGCTTTGGTAAGATTGGGTGACTGTATGATGGCTAAAGATGATCTGGACAGTGCTCAGACACTTTTTCTGAATGCTTTGAAAGATCCAAAAGCAGATCCCCAAGAGGAGGAGATAAAATTCAAATTGACCGAGATAGAGTTCTATCAGGGAAACCTGGAGGAGGCTTCGGAGGGATATAATCGTCTGATAGCTGATTTTCCCAAAGGGCTCTATGTTAACAATAGCTTAGAGAGAATAATAGTGATCAGCGAAAATCAGGAGCTGGACAGATATCTCCTCTCCGTATTCGCCCAGGCTTTGCTGGATAAGCTTCAGGGAAAGGCAGAGCCCGCCCTCTCTAAGTTTGATAAGATAATCTCGGCAAAATCTGAAAAACTGTCCGATCTGGCTCAGCTTGAAAAGGCGAAGATATATAGAGAAGAAAAGAAGTTTCCCCTATCTTTGAAAGCTTTGGGGGAGCTTTTGGAGAGATATCCAGAAAGCTTTTTCTGTGCCCAGGCGCAGAAGTTGATCGGGGATGTATACAATTACGATTTGAATGATAAAACCAAAGCCCTCGAAGCTTACCAGAAACTTTTGAAAGACTACGATCGTTCGGTCTACGTGGATGAGGTGAGAGATAAGCTCAGGGAACTTAAAGCAAAAGAATCCTCCAGTTCCACAGGATAACCTTAAAAATGTAATAAAACAGATATATTCCGCGGACTATTTCTTTTTCGTTATCTTACCTCCACCTTCTCCTTCCCCGTTAGTTCAGTGATCTTCTTTTCCAACTGCTCGATCCTTTTTGACTGCTCCTCCCTTTTTGCCATTCTGATTTTGGTGCTGGTTCTTACTAAAAGCCCCAGAGAGACCAGCATGAACAGGACCGAATTGACTCTTCTGAATATCTCGCCGAAGGTGAAGATGGAATCTAAGAAAGCGAAGATCCCTAAAAATAGAAGCACTGAGCACCAGATTAACATATTCCCTCCTTTTAGTTTGGATTTTCTTATCTCCTTCTTCTTTTTCGGATAGTTTGACTGATACCTTAATAATTTTTGTAGGGTCCGAGCTTGCCCTGAACCGTATGGTTCAGGGCTTGTCTCGGACAAACAGGCTCTCAAGGCTTTCTTGTTTTTGTAATGACCGGATACATATTGGACACCCAAGAGGGACTTTCCCAGACGAGCGCCCGTACGGGTGGGGGTCTCCGTTTTAATATAGCTTGAGGTGGATTTAATTCCAGCCCGTTAAGGATAACGTCTCCACAAAGAGCAGGAGAGTGCCTCACAGCTGATTAGACGGATTAAGCTGATACCGATCGGATCCAAATTCGGATGATTTTTATCTGCTTAATAGATTCGCTACGCCCACTACAGGTCTGCTACATCTGCTGTGAGGGATTTTCTGCTACCTGTAGACGTTATCATCCA
>JAGMFA010000070.1 GCA_023127875.1 Candidatus Zixiibacteriota bacterium | reverse complement strand
ATTCGGAAAATCCCCCTTTAGTAAAGGGGGATTTAGGGAGATTTTCCAAGTTTCAAATCCCCCCTTACCCCCTTTTTCTAAAGGGGGGATGTAAACAATTATATGTTCTCCTTAATAACTTAATAGCTTTGAGACCTCTGCCCCTATATTCCCCCTCTCCATAAAGAGGGTGTGTCAGAATTTAGGTTTTTGTAGCCGCAGACTTTAGTCTGCGAAACTGAGATATTGAAAACCAAAAACTTACGTCCATATGGACGACTACAACTTCAAAACATCATTATGACACAGCCTCAAAATGGAGAGGGGGTTAGGGGGTGAGGTAAAATAACTACAACCAGGGCAGATACTTCTCTAACTCATAATTGCTGACATGAATACGATACCGGTCCCATTCCACCTTTTTGTTGGCAATCAAGGAGTGGAAGATATGCTCGCCTAAGGTTTCTTTTGCCAACTGGCTTTTTTCAAACTCTCTGATAGCCTCCTCCAGTGAACCAGGCAAACAATCGATGTTCAGCTCAGCTCTTTCCTTATCAGACAGTCCGAAGATGTCCATCTCCACCGGTGAGGGAGGTTCTATCTTTTCCTCTATTCCTTTTAAACCAGCCGCCAGCACCACAGCAAAAACCAGATAGGGATTGCAGGCTGGATCAGGAGACCGTATCTCGATTCGAGTGGTTTTCTCCTTACCTGGCTTGTATTCCGGGATCCGAACTAAAGCGGAGCGATTTCGCGTTCCCCAGCAAATATAGGCCGGTGCCTCATATCCGGGGACAAGACGCTTATATGAGTTGACCCACTGACTTAAAACCAGACAGATCTCCTTGACATAACGGAAGATTCCACCAATATAGTGCCGGGCCTCTTCGGAGAGATGATATTTCTTCTCCTTCGGGTCGAAAAACATGTTTCTTTCGTTTTCAAACAAGGATTGATGGATATGCATGCCAGAGCCATTTTGACCAAAAATCGGCTTGGGCATGAAGGTGGCATAGTATCCTTCCCGCAGAGCCAGCTCCTTTATGGTGAGACGATAGAACATGACGAAATCTGCCATAACCAAAGCTTCCTGATAGTGGAGATCGATCTCGTGCTGAGAAGGCGCTACCTCATGATGGGTGCACTCCACTGGAATGCCCATAGTTTCCAGAGCGGAGGCGGCCGCCTTCCGCATCCTGGTTCCTACACTTACTGTGCTATAATCGAAATATCCTCCCTCGTCTAAAGGAGAGGGGTCATCCTTTCGGGGGAAATAGAAGTATTCGAGCTCCGGTCCGCAAAAAAAGCTCCATCCTTTCTTGGCTGCCTTGGCCAGCACCCTTCGAAGCACGTACCGGGGATCCCCGACAAAGGGAGCTCCATCCGGTTTTAGGACGTCACAGATGAAAAGCGCCACCTTCTCATCATTCACCGACCAGGGCAGGATGCGAAAGGTGTTCAGATCGGGCATAGCCACAAGATCGCTCTCCTGAATGCGCACAAAACCCTCAATAGAAGATCCATCGAATCCTTGCCCCTCGTCCAACACATGCTCTATCTCACTGCGGGTGATGGACATTCCCTTCAACTGACCTAAAATATCGGTAAACCACAGGCGGATGTATTTCACCTTGTTCTCATCAATTAAAGCTAAGACTTCATCTTTGGTTTTGGGCATGATTTTTTACCTCACTTGGGAAAAATTGCAGATGGTTAAATTTTCTTCTCCGGGGAACTTAAATCTCTTGCTACCTGTTTTAATAATCACACATCATAATAAAGGGACATCTCATAAGGGTGAGGTCTGTTTCGCACTTCGTTGTATTCTTTGTTGAGCTTGTAGTCAATCCAAACTTCAAGAATATCTTCGGTGAATACCCCGCCCTCTGACAGAAACTGATGATCCTCCTTTAAAGCATCCAGAGCTTCCTTCAAAGTAGTGGGGATTGACGCGATTTTATCTCTTTCCTTCTGAGGTAAGGCAAAGACATTTTGATCGAACGGACCAAATCCTGCTTTGGAAGGATCGATTTTCTTTTTGATCCCGTCGATTCCAGCCAAAAGTTGTGCGGCTAAGGCTAAATAAACGTTACATGTATTGTCCGGAGGTCGGAACTCCATTCTCTTCTCCGCTGGCTTCTGGGCATACTTGGGAATGCGGATGGCCGCGCTCCGGTTGGCTAAGGAGAAAAACAACTTCACCGGAGCCTCAAATCCGGGAACCAGCCTTTTGAACGAATTGGTGCTGGGATTGGTAAATGCTAAAAGAGCAGCTCCGTGAGTCAAAAGCCCTCCGATATAATATAAAGCCAGCTTACTTAAACCTGCATATCCTTTCTTATCATAAAACAAGGGTCTGTTTTTTTTGAAAAGATGCTGATGAAAATGCATGCCATTTCCCGCCTCATTATAGAGGGGCTTAGGCATGAAGGTGACCGTATGGTTGTGCTTCCGCGCCACCATCTTGATCACATACTTGATCCACATGGTTATGTCACCCATGTTGGTCAGGGTATCATCTAAAATCTCTATCTCGGATTGCCCCGGACCTCCCACCTCGTGGTGATGATATCTCACCGGTATTCCCCCCTCCTCGATGGTTTTGACCATCTCTGTCCGCACGTCAAAAAGATCATCTAAAGGAGGGATGGCATGATACCCTCCATGGGTGGGAATCTTATTGCCCAAATTCTTTCCCTCCCTCAACCCGGAATTCCAGTCTGCCTCGTTGGAATCTATGATGTAGGTAGCCATGTTGATATCATTTTTATAGCTTATGCTGTCGAATATGTAAAACTCAAACTCAGTCGACCAGAGACTTCGGTCGGCAATACCGGTTTGAGCCAGATACTTCTCGGCTTTTTGGGCGATAACTCTGGGTTCTCTTTTGTAAAGTTTGAGGGTGTCTGCCTCTGCCGAGTCGCAGATGAAACTCAAGGTGGGCATATCCCAGAACGGATCCAGTTTGGCGGTTTTGGCATCTGGAAGCAAAACCATGTCACCTGATTCCACCGATTTGAACCCGGGAGTAGCGGATCCATCATAGGGAATGCCCCTTTCGAACATATCCATATTCAACTGGCTTTTGGGCAAGGAGAGATGATGCCATCTTCCAAAAAGATCGATGAATTTCAGATCGATCATCTCGATATTTTTCTGTTGCGCAAATTTAATCACTTCCTTTGGATTTCTGAACAACTTTTGCCTCCATTTCAAGAATTCAATGGATTGGTCAATTTTGAAATTCAAAATTAATACAATGAATACAGAAAGTCAATCGAAATAGAAAGCCAAATTTTTCAATACTTCTCCATTTCTAGTGCAAGTTTGCGTTTTATGGTAGACTGGACTAAAATTAATAGATAAATTTAGAAATCGAATAAGGTGATATAGTAACCAAAGAGATGAATTAATTTTGCAAAAGCATTTGACCGATAAATATAAAGGGAATATAAAAGATTATATCGATGTAGGCATACCCACAAGAATTATAATCAACGTTACCAACGCAAGAACCGCTCAAAAGAGTATTAAAAACATCGGATGTAACATAAAAAGAAGGTGGTGATCTCAGATGAAAAAAGATAGTTTTGCCAATGAATGTTGGAAAGAATTTAAAGGCGGATGGACAATGGACGTAAAGAAGTTGCCTAAAGTATATTGGGAAATTTTCAAAGTGCTTGTGGTTATTGTATGTGTTTTGATTTGGATTACATTATGCTTTATGAATCCCTGGCTAATTCTTTTTACTTTTCTCTTTCCGCCTGTATTATTTCGAAGGAAAAGTAAACATAAAAGATAAGATTCAGAAAAGAAGATGAAGGGGAGTAAATTAAGATGAAACACCTATTAACTACATTGTTTTGTTGTTTGTATTAACTTCGGTTAGCTATGGAGGTGTACTAAAGAAAATCTTTGAATTTACTATTTCGTCTATATTCACATCGAAAAGATCTCTAGGTTGGGTTGTGAAGCTACCCGACTAATATCTGTGATGAGATAGTCCGCGGGACGGATGAATCGCATCCTTCCGAGAGAAGACTTTCCACTTTACATATAGAACCTGTAGCTTCTCTGTGGTTCAAAAGGATCGTTTTCGTCAAATTCCCGGAGAATCTGCCCAACGTTTTTAGCAAACCCGATGGTAATAGGCAAACCGCAGCAGAAATCCGCAGTATTCCAATTGAGCTTCGTTAAGGCTGAAATCTCTTTACACACCTCCTTAACTGAAGAGTCGCCCCTCCACCTGATCACACGAAAAGGGGCAGGGATATGTACCCCGGGATAAGTTCTTAGTTCTGGCACGTAACCTTTAGTGTACAGAAAATACGTATTCTCATCAAGACTGATAAAAGTACCACGAGGCACTGGATATTTGCCATGCCTCACTAGCTTTAGAGACGCTTTGGCTGAAGTAACCAAGTCGTAAGCAATGTGAGCTTGTTCCAAGACTTCAGAAAACCCCTTGATCTCTTCCTCGTTAAACAACGAAGTCTTATGTATAACCAACCGTTTAGGCTTCGTACCTCTAATCTTTATGTATTCACTTAGACTCCTCTTAAGGAGTCTCTGTGCTTTGTCATAATCGAGGCGTGGGCTCCGTAGGGCTTCGTCGAAATCCACTTTGTCACCTTTAAGAATTAGGCCTTCGAAATCATTCGAAAAGAGATGTGCCATCGAGGTAAAAACATCATCTGCGTAATGGCTTTTTTTATGGTAGAAGCTTATCCCCATGAAACAAGTTGCTCCGTCCAAATCTCTTAGCACCCATGGAAGGTGACCTGATTTGTAGAAGACGCCCGTGCAGAAATTCCAGGCTTTTGTAGCTGCATTTTGTGTGGTTATATCATCAGGGTCAATAGTATGCTCCCTGACTATCTGGACCGGAACACCGATCTGGGGATTCATAACGATTTTCTTTAAAGCACTTCGGAAATTCCGAAAGAAAGGTTTGGATTCCTCGGCGTATACACCTGTTTCTTGAAAAGAATCGAAATCCTGAAACAAATTAAGTTGGAATCTATCAACTAATTTTCGCTTTTTGATTTTCTTGTGATAATCGCCAACTACGTGGCATGTCTCATACATTTCATCAGACAGAATACACAAAATAACGTCTGGTTTCTTTTCATTTATGTCAAGAAGGGATTTGATCTTCGACTCGAAAATCGAAAGAAGTTCTTCGATGTACTTAAATTTTCTGCGTTTATCCAATCCTCGGCACTCGGAAAGTATTATGGGTTGTATGTAGGAATCGTCAGTTACTATTTTGCACTGAAAGGCTATCGGCGTACCCGGAAAATCGGGAAACAAATCTTTGTTAATGGCTCCTCCTCCACCATTTCCTTTACTCTTTGAGGCTCTGCTCTCCACGAAATCATTACAGAGATCAATCCAATCTTTGGTTTTCTCCACTAGCGACTTCAAACCTACGATTCCAACAGTGATCTGCTCCTTATGTGTTTGCTGGAGCGCGCTATAAGGCCCGTCGAGTAAAGCTGTCTTGCAGAAAGTTGCAGGAGGTCCTTTCGCCAATAATTCCGGTTCAGGAAGCCTTTCGATTCTCACGTATGTTCCTCCCGTGTTCGTGGTCCGTGATAGTCGTTTAATAGCTTAAAGTTGGAGGTCGCACATAGGTTCTTTGCATCAACAATAACCGTTTGCGCGTTGGGCATACTGTCACAAGGTAGGATTATGTTGTCGGAGTTCTTGGACAGGAACTGCTTCCAAAAATGCAACAGATATAGGTACTCATCATTGTACATGCTCGCCTTTTGCTTCGTTATTCGGATTCCGATTTCCTTTCGTGACTTATACCAACGATTCGGATAAGTGAAGTAAAAATCAGGTTCGATCTCGAGAAACCAGCGGGGTCCCAACTCTTGGAATTTGAGTTTCACGGCCTGGTGCTGGTATTCTCTGCCGCCGCCTCGGATGTAGATCTTCTGTCGGCTAACTTGCATCCCAGTTAGGGAACTAAACTTAAACGTGTTCTTGCTGACATCTTGGAGTATTTGCGGGGGGAAATAGAATCTTTCCTTCTCCGGGGCCAAGCCATTCTGAATTGCATTAATATATAAGACAGAGTTTAACAACTCCACAAAGAACTTCTCCGATGTTTGTAGTATGTCACTTGTATGCGACACAGTTACGTTCTGGGCGTCGCACATGTTAGAAAGTTCCCGTTCAGAGTCGCCGAGATCCGAGAAAGAATATATGGCTCCTTCTTTCAAAATGAAGGCATAATATCCTGTGAGGTTCTGCGTGATTTCTCCTTTTGTACGATATTCGGTTGGCGCCTTGTACACAAATTTCGGGAATCCCAGTACCGGAAACCAGTTCGTTAATATTAACTCTCCGGTCTTCTCCGAATAAATTGGATTCTCGTAGTCGAATTCGCCTCTGGCGACCAGCAACATACTATCATAGCTATCTGGTGAAAACAGATCGGTTTCTTTATCCAAGGGAATAAGGATTGTGTCTTTTTGTTGCCTGAGCAAACTAGGGTTAGCTCTTAGGTAATCTTGAACGCTTTTCCAGAACACCTGCTTGAGATCCGGGTGATAAAAGAAAAGAAGCACTGGTACGTTCATTTCATTCCATAGCTCGAGATACTTTTTCTCCACTCTCAGCCTTATGATTCTATTCTCTGACGAAATATAACTCTTACCGGCCTTGACCTGATGCTTTAGTAGCTTCCCAGTTATAATCGTTCTATATACAAGTTGGATTTCCCCATCAATGCCTGCGTTGTCGGGCTCGTGTCTGCGATATTGACAATTCATCTGGTTGACGATTTTATGAACTGCGAGACGCCCTTCTTCTTCCAACTGTGTTGTTATCGGTCTCTTAAGCATAATCCACCAAAAGCCTGGTTAAAGCACATAATGGGGCTGATAATTACTCCCCTACCAAAACGATCTCCCTCTTGGTGCCTAGTCCCTTTTAATATAAATATTCAAGAGTTTGAAAGCAATAGTTTTTAACACGGGCGTCTCAGGTAAATTGAGTATACTATTCCTCGTTGGTAACGGACGCCCTCGTCCGTTCACGGTGAATCCGTTTCCTTCGACCCTGAGGTCTCAGGACCGAAGGGCAGGATGAATCCGTTACCATTTATATCTCCATCACGTACGGACGAGGATTCACCCTGAAGGGCATCCGTGACGAACAAGAAATTAGAGCGGCTCAAAAGGTCCTCCAGCGGAAAGTCTTAACTTCCCCCAAAAGCAATTTCACTACGATTTTGATGGTGATCCAGATAGCCCACCTGTTATCAGGGAGAGTTATATGAGACGAAACAAGGTTCATATTCAAAAAATCAAATTTCTTCGATTGCCCTTCTCAACACTACCACCTTATGAACGAATACACCTATCCCTCTGGTTAAAAAGAGGTTAAGGTTGAGGATATGATTACAGATGATGAAAATTTTTCAAAATGGACATCAGAAACGCCAGAAACCCCAGTAACGCCAGTAAGTCCGGTGCCGACATCGAAATATCATAGTCTTTACCACCTTTAATAAGGTTTCAAGTTGCCTGAGCGAATTTTCTGGTAAAATAAAACACCGCCGTATCTATGCCGATTATGCTGTGCACTCCGAAGCCATTTTGTGCCATCTGGCGCAATTGACCAGTTTTCTTTAACTTAGACAAAATCTCTCCCAGATTTTTGGCTTTCTCCATTGAGTCTAAAGAATAAACCACTTTCTGTCTTTGGGCAAAGTCAAAATTCTGGGAAGCGAAGGTCCCGATTAAAGGAAAAAGAACAAACATGGGCAAGCCTAGACCGACTGCCCAGTTGGTTCTTTCGTGGGAAGCCGCCACAAAAACATCCAGATGGGGGATAAGCTGGACGGCTCTTTGAGTATCTTCCTGTCTGGTATGTCTGGTCACCAGCATCAGATCGAACTCCTCATTTTGAAGAGATATTTCTTCTCTATCTTCAACCATCTTTGCTCCCCAGCTTCTTGCTTTATTTTTCATCCATTTAAACTTATAGAGATTTGTCCCACAGAAGATGACAGCTTTCATCTTCTTTTGAATAACTGAAAAAGCACCCAGCATTATCTTTTCCATATGCTCCTTAGGATAAGCTCCGGAGGTGAAAAAACCAACGGTTAAAGGCAGATCGGAATTGCTTATTCTTTTTAATCTCTTTTTATAAACTTCCTCTGCATCCTCCACCAGAGGCGGTTCAATCATCAATCCGCAGAGCATCACCGCTTCTTCTTCTGCTCCTTGGGCAATCAGCTTCTCTTTGGTTTCATTTAGAGGAACCAGTATCCTCTCCACTCCTTTTATGGCACACTCTGCCGGGGCGGCGATCTCCCCATGCACATACCAGACTCGACAGACGTTTACCAACGATCTGGCAATTAAGGGATGATCCACCAGACAAATTCCCTGGAAGTTTTCGTATGCCCGCTTTAAGTCGCGCCCCAAGATTTTTGTCACCAGCGAATCTTTTGAGCCTTTTTGTGATCTTCTGCGGATTAAGTTGTAAAACCTTGTTTGAAGCCCACCTTTTCCACTGATGCTATAAAGCCAAGATACAAATTTCCAGGAAAGAAGCGACAGACCTTTGCTTTCCTTAAAAACCGTTCGGCAAACCAAATGTGGGTGTCTTTTCTTTAGCAGGTAGATCAAGCTATCTAAGTAGCTGGGATGACCCCTCCCGATATCGGAGTAAAGCGCAACCATTCTTTTACTCTGATCAAAATCGCCTGAAGTTTTTTGAAAAGTTTTGTCTTTCATCCGAACTTAATAAATATAAATTGATTAAGAGAGTTTGAAAGGAAAATTTTGTAAATTCTTCTACTTGGCTTTTTTGTTCTTCATCATACGGGGAGGGAAAAAGAAGGGTGAGGTCTCATCTGGTCTCATGAGATGGAGTAAACGAAGAGGAGGAGAAAGAGTCTTTCGTCATGAGGGCATAATTTATTGAGTCCGGAAAAATTCAATCACCAGGTCTTATGGACAAATCAGATAAACAAAAAATAGAACGTCTTATTTTAACAGAAACTTGTAGTAATCTGATTCTTCAGGCAAATTCAAGGCTCGATAAATGAAGCAGTTGGTTTTTGGGGGAAACTTGTTATACCTAAGTCTTGGTTAATTTAACCTTAAAGCTTATGCTCAGTCATTCCTTCTTGCCATGCCAACATTCTGGCAGTAGTAGGATACCTCTGCGGGATCCATACGATAATCTTTTCTGCCGATTACAGAGACCCCACCCGTACGGTGTCTCGTCTGGGAAAGCATGTAAGGCAGTTTTTCAACAGTCCCCTTGGATTCGTTCTCAATGCTTCATAGGAAAAACAGATTTCTTCCGAGGAAGGGTGAGGAAAACTTAAAAATCCCACTTCACTCACCACCTCTGGCGGGATTTTCAATGGGCACATCCGGGCAAAGGCGGTGAACCTTCCCGGAAAAGAAAATTGGTCAGATATACCACATCTCCTAAATCCACCTGACAATCAGCGTTTGGATCTGCCGCCTCCATCACACATGGCTTAAGACCATACTTGTAAAGATAGTTAATCAGAAAAACAATATCGCCTACATCCACTAAACTATCATTGTTGGCGTTTCCCGGAACGCTCCACCAAATGTTCAGCTTGCCCGGATAAGCCCGGAAAGGCACCAGCTTTCCCACTGGATCAGAGAGGTGTCCGGTGATATCAAACGTCACAGTTCTATTAGTGAGAGAATCAGGCACACATGAAATGTCCACACCAAACTCAAAAAGGGTAACATAATTGGACTGAGGAGGGATAGGAGTTCCAGTAAAGGCTAATCCAAGAATCCAGACCGTATCGCACATAGGTTGGGTGGTGTCTCCGCGTGCCCCGTGAGCCTCAAAGAAAGTCCAGTCTTCTATCCAGGGACCGGGTTCAACCAAGCACTCTCTTATCGGAAAAAAATACCAGCAGGTCTCCTGTGGTGCCGGACAGGTGTCCATGCTATCAACGTATACCCTCACTGTAGAAAAATCAGCTAACTCCGGCGGAGTGATGATGATTTCGAAATCGAAGCCGGCTATGCTTTTTGGGTTTTTCAGTTTGACAGTTACAAAAAAATCCTTGCTTCCCGGATAGGCGGTGGCGTAAATGATGGATACGTCAGCGGTATCGTTTTGTGGCCCGACTTCGCCCAGACGGGCGTCGGTCTGGACGCTCGCCATCCTGAGCTTGTCAAAGGGAAGATTTGA
The DNA here is from genome assembly GCA_023127875.1 of Candidatus Zixiibacteriota bacterium. Next base: position 527 of record JAGMFA010000070.1, on the reverse strand, counting down.
AGACGAGCCAAAAGCATTGGCATGGTCATAAGCTCCCGGTTCAATGCCATCAAGTTTATGAGTTGGGTTCTGTGCTTGCACAAAGTTAGAAGAAAAAAGACCAAAAGCAAAAAGAAGACCAATACACAAAACGCGAGCAGATCTTTTGGGCGGCATTTTTGTGACTCCTTCCTTCGACAGACTCAGGATGGTGACAGTTCGACTTTGCTCACCCTCCCTGAGCGAAGTCGAAGGGAGCAAAGTCGAACCATCGCTTAAAAGGTGTATCGTCTCATTTAGATCGGACTAAAGACTTAAATATCCGTTTTTATCGCCACCCTAACAGGATCGAGAACAATCTCATCTCTTCTAACAAAACGATGACAAAAGCTAAATGGAGCAGAGTAAAAATTACGGCTTTTTGCCTTTTGCGCAATCAGACTATTTTGAATATAAGTCTTTCCTCTTGATTGTCAAGCAATTCTTGTGAAAGCCCTGAAAAAGGGGAATTCTTTAGTTACCGGAGGCGGTCGGGATTGCAATCTGAA
>JAGMFA010000007.1 GCA_023127875.1 Candidatus Zixiibacteriota bacterium | reverse complement strand
AGAACTTGTCAGTTAAAGTTTTTGAACAATTAGTCGATTAAGTATATAACTCAATCTTCTATGTAAAAATGGTTAAATCTGTAGGGGGTTTTTTGAAGTTTGTTATCTTAAGTTTCAATTCTCCTAAAACATCAACTAAACAGAACTTTTAAAAAGGAGGGCAGTAAATTGAATACCAGAAACAATCCCGTAAAGGAGATATCATTTATCGGAAAAGTGATTTTGGTAGCCAGCTTGTTTGTCCTGATTTTGGGTCAAACTACCTGGGCTGGAACCGCCGGAAAGATCGCCGGAGTGGTTGAAGATGTAGAAAGTGGAATTCCCTTGCCTGGCGCCAGCATAATGATCAAAGGCACCAGCATCGGAACCTCCACCGATGAGGATGGGGAGTATTTTATTCTTAACGTACCGGTAGGAACCTATACAGTGGAAGCATCCCTGATAGGGCACCAGACTGTCATGCAGACTCAGGTAACAGTACTTTTGGATCTTACCACACCCCTTGATTTTCAATTGAAGTCCACTCCTATCGAGTTGGAAAAGGGCGTTACGGTAGTAGCAACCCGCCCGCTCATTCAAAAGGATTTGACCTCTTCCACTGATATGGTGATCAGAGAACAGTTAGACTATCTTCCCAATGCAGTGGGAATACAGCCGGTGATCTCCAACATGGCTGGAACGGTGATAGATGAATACGGCTTTATCCACGTTCGGGGTGGACGTGAAGCCACGGTGAGCTATTTTTTAGATGACATCTATATTCAGGACCCGCTGGTGGGTCACGCCGGAACTCGAGTATCACCCGAGGCTTTAGAAGAGCTAAGTATAACTACCGGAGGATTCACCGCTGAATATGGTGAGGCTCTCTCCGGTGTGGTCAGCGCCATCACCAGAGAAGGGGGATCCGTCTTCACCGGAAAAGTCAAGGCTTACGACGGACTGATCCACTCCTACAACGTAGAGACCGGCGAATATGGAAAACTTAAAAGAAACAACAACCATTCTCTGATCATCAACTTAGGCGGTCCTTTGACCTTCAGCCAAAGCGATAAAGCTACTTTCTTTATCTCTGGGGAGAAGATCTGGAATGATGGCTATCTCCCTCATAATGAAAGGGAGATCACTACCGGCACAGGGAAGATAAGTTTGCGACCGGCAAACGACCTTAAGTTAGTTTTAAATGGCAATTACTACACCAGAGAATTGTTAAGATATGTCCATAGAGATGTTAACGGTATCTCCTATGACTTCAATCTGGATGGATTGGGTAAGATTTGCAACAAGTCTTATAGCTTTGGGGCGAAGATGACCTATCCCACCTCCAAAAACACCTTCTACTCCATAAAGCTTAACCATTTTTATACAGACATCAAGCTGGCTCCAGAGCATCTGTTTGACCTCTACTGGGATCAATGGCCCGGGTATGAGGAGGATTCGGCTGGGGTTTACATAGGCACCATTGATGACGAAAACTACGATCCGGCGGAGGAGTATGCCTACACCGGCTTCACCGCCGCCCCCGACTACTATCCCCGCTACCACTATCGCAGAACCAGATACACCAGTGTGGGTTTCGATCTGATAAGCCAGGTAAACAAACATAACCAGATCAAATTTGGAGGAGAGTACCGGGCAAATCGACTAAAGTGGGATGACAAGCAGTTTTTCAACGTTCGTCCCTATGGGGAGAAATACGAGGTTAATCCAAACTATGCCGCCTTCTATGTCCAAGATAAAATAGAACTTAAGGAAATAATTGTGAATGCGGGTCTTCGGTTGGATTATCTGGATGCGGACATCGACTTTTGGAATGATCCGGTGACCAAGGAAAGAAGAGTTCATACCAAGGCGAAGGCACAACTCAGCCCCCGTCTGGGCATCTCCCATCCCATCTCTGACCGCACCGTGATTCACTTCAGCTACGGCTACTACTTCCAGGTTCCCCCATATCAATACATGTTCACCAATCTCCAGGCGGACTTGACCACTGGCTACCCACTGGTAGGAAACGCAGATATGGAGGCGGAAAAGAGCATCGCTTATGAATTGGGTATAAATCATGCTTTGACAGATGATATCACCATGAAGGTAACCACCTACTACAAGGATCTCACTAACCTTGCTTCCACCCGTGAGGTGGTTTACTCTGGAGGCGCCTATACTCAGTTTGTTAATGCGGACTATGGAACCGTGAAGGGAGTGGATCTGATTTTAACCAAAAGACCAGACCACAAAAACCTCTCCGGCACCATCAACTACTCCTATATGATAGCTAAGGGAAATGCCTCCACCCCTTATGAGGGATATTACGATTACTTCACTGAGGGAACCAATGCTCCGGTCTGGCCGGTGCGGGAATATCCTTTAGCCTTTGACCAACGGCACACCCTCACCATGAATCTGGATTATCGAGTGCCCCGGGATTGGAGAGGTAACCTCTTGGGACTGACTCTGCCCGGAGCATGGGGCTTGAACGCTTTAGCCAAGTATGGAAGCGGAATGCCCTACACCAAAACCGATGATGGGGGAAATCGTCTGGGAGCTTTAAATGAGGGAAGGATGACAGCCACTTATCGGGTGGACTTAAAGTTCAATAAGAATTTTTATCTGTTCGGAGAAAAACAGACTCATCTTTCCTTCTTCACTGAGGTGGTGAATCTTTTCGATCGAAGAAATATATTGCACGTTTATTCCAACACCGGAAAGCCGGATGATGATGGATATCACTATGAGTTGACTGTTGATCCAGATGGAGATGGACCTTTAACTGCCGAGGATGTGAATCGCTATTATCGTCTCTTAGCCAAAGATCCGCAAAATTATGATGCCCCCCGAACCGTGCGCTGGGGCATTGAGTTTATCTTTTAAAAGAACTTCCCAACAGATGAAACAGATGAAACAAATAAAAGACTTTGAGTATCGAAACCGACAAATGAGCATCAAACAAAATCAGAGGGAGGCAGTCAGATGAACAAGAAAAAAATCATTCGCTTGTTACCCATTCTGTTTCTTTTTCTCTGGGTAGAGGGAGGCTCAAAGAATCAACAAAGCTTTGAACCTCCCACCCTTATGCAGGATCAGGTCATTCATAACAAGGGGAATGTTGCCACCACAGTTCAGAACTGGGGGCAGATCGGAGGACAAAGCCATCTGGGAAAACCTTCCGGAGAGTGGCCCAAAGGCTCCGAGCGCAGCTATCTGGCTGAGATAAAGTACTGGATGGGAGCGGTCAAGCCCAACGGAGATACGGTGGTGGCTAATACTGCTGATGATTTCATGCCCCTGCCGACCATCATAGGAGGTGAGGAGAGTTACAGAATACATCTATCCACAGATGCCACCTCTTATAATTACGATCCAGACGATACGGTGGGGCTGGGAATCGGCAAGCCCGCACATGGATGGAAAGTATGGGACAGCGACTCTGAAGAATGGGTCTACAACCAGGTATGGACTCTCTCCTCCGGCATGGTGGAAGCAGGTCCCATATCCCTTCAAGAGAGCCACTATCGTTTCTGCGATGCCAACAGTGGCGTATCAATTTTGGACTTGGAGGTGACTCAGACCATCTATCAATGGAATTACAGTTACAACGAGGACTATCTATTTGTGGTGTTAGAGATCAAAAACATCTCAGAGAACGATTACTCCGACTTCGCCTTCGGACTTTATTGCGACTTCGATGTTGGGGGGATAATTCCTGGTACATTCGAAAACGGACGATTGGGTGATCTGGTCGCCTTTGACTCCTCCATGAATTTAGCCTGGACCTATGATGAAGACGGCTATGACCAAGGTTGGGGTCCTTTGGTGAAATGTGGAGTAATGGGAACCAAATACATTGAGACTCCGGACAATATCGGCATGACCGCCTTCCGAACCGGGAGGTGGGAGGATCTGCCAGATAATGATAAGGGAAAATATGAATTTATCAATAGCCAGCAGTTCGACCAAAGCCTCCCCCCCACGGATCAATACTATATTCAGTGCACCCGGGGAATAGCTCTGTCCTCTGGTAAAACCGTTCGGGTGGTTTTCGCTTTAGTAGCCGGGCATGGCCAGGAGGATCTCAAAAATAATGCCTCCATGGCTCAAGTGGTCTACGACAATCATTTTATCGGTCCCGAACCTCCCCAGCCAGCCCAATTGGTGACCACCCCCAGCTACCAAAAGGTGAAGCTCACCTGGGATAATAGCTCAGAGTCCTCAGTTGATCCATTGACCGGTGAAATCGATTTCAAAGGATATAAGATTTACAGAAGCACCGACATGGGACAGACCTGGGGTGATCTGGTGAGAAATCCAGACGGAAGCTTAGGTCCCGACTATGTGCCCATAGCCATATTCCAGAAGGAGAACCCCAACGATATTCTGCCGCATACTTATATTGATCGCAATCTGATCAACGGGATAGAATACTGGTATTCCGCGGTCTCCTTTGATGAGGGTGACACCAGCGTTCCCATCGAAGCTTTGCAGACCGCATTTGGAAGACCGGGAGAGGATATAAACTGTGCTTTTGCCTATCCTCGGACCGATCCGGCAGGATATTTTCCAGCCAGCGCAACCGTTAGGCACAATTATTATGGAAATGAGGAAGAAAGTGATGGCGCGGTAGTTCCGGTGATGTTTGATGAAGGTGCCCTAACCGGTCATGACTACAAGGTGATCTTTGCCGAGGATCCCTTTGCCACTTGCTGGCATGTGGTTGACATGACCACCAGTGATACTGTTTTGAAGGATCAAACCAGGCAATCCGGAGACACACAAAGCTATCCGGTGGTGGATGGAATTCAAGTGATGGTGACCAATGGTGAGAAGATCCCACGATCTTATGCTCAAACCGGATTTGCCAGTGCTGAGGAAGCCACCCTGCATATGGGATATTTTTATGGAACCACCGGCGAAACCTGGGGACAGCCCTTAGGAGGGGATATTCATTTCCGTTCCACATATGAGCTCAGATTTACTGCAGAGGGGTCACAAGGATATAGGCTCTGTTATTTTGATGACAACGGTAACCCTATATTCGATCATAGAACCCCAGTGTGGGTCCCCTTTGAAGTATGGAATGTCACCACCGGAGAACAGGTTATGGTTGAGGTAATCGATTGGGCAGATAATGGGGTCTGGGATCCAGACCATCGGGATTATTTGGATATAGTGAATGTGCGTTATGCTGGAGAGCCGGACACGACCGATATACTGAAGGTTCCTCAACATAAGAGCCGACCCCATCCCAAGGCTTGGCCTTATTATCATGTGTGGTTTTTCCGGTTCGATATTGCCGACACCAATTATAGCGTGGGAGATGTCTTCCGAATCCAGGGGGCCCCACTCAATTCCTCAGATGACGAGTTTGTCTTCAATGCGGGAGGAATTGATGCTCAATTAGCTAAGAGTGAATTATCAGAAATCAAGGTAGTTCCCAACCCATATATTGCGCATGTTTTGTGGGAGACTACGGAAGGAATAAGAAAGATCCAGTTTACTCATCTTCCAGACGAATGTACCATCCGAATTTACACCTTGGCGGGCGATCTGGTGAAGGTGATCGAGCACAACAACGGCACTGGAACCGAAGATTGGGACTTGCTGAACAAAAACCAGCAGGGAATTGTGCCGGGTGTTTATTTCTACCATGTGGACTCTGAGTATGGAGATAAATTAGGCAAGTTTGCAGTGATAAAATAAGTCAACGGATTGGTCAACGGATTAAACGGATAGAGCGCGTAGCCAAGCCTTTATGGCTTGGCAAGATAAAGAAAAAAAACAGCAAATCATGTTGTAATAATTTAGAGGTTTAACTGATCGGTCAACGGACTTGTCCTGAAGGCTTTGCCTGAAGGATTGAGCGGACGAACTGAGCGCGTAGCCAAGCCTTCATGGCTTGGCAAGATAACGAAAAAAATAGCAAATCATGTTCTAACAATTTAGAGGTTTAACTGAAAAGAATTCTATAAAAGAAGGGGGAAAAGATGAAAATGAAGTTGTTTGGATTCCTTGTGATTCTGTTGATATTGAGTCTGGCAAGCACCGCTTATTCCAGTGAGTTCTCACGGGTGGGCACAGTTGGAGCGCAGTTTCTCAAAATCGGCATGGGAGCCAGATATGTGGCTATGGGGGAGGCATCTGTGGCTTGCGTCAACGATGCTTATGCCATGTACTGGAACCCTGCCGCACTGACGGAAATATCCTCCTCCAATTTGTCACTTACCAACGTGGATTGGATATCGGATGTTCAACTCAATCACGCCAGCTTCGCGAAATCTTTAAGCGAGTACAGTGCACTTGGCGTGAGCCTTACCGCCTTGAGCATGGGGGATATGGAGGTGACCACGGTGGAAGAACCAGAAGGAACGGGAGAAACTTATACTGCCTCTTCCTATGCATTGGCTATCGGATATGCTCGAAAATTTACCGATAGATTTTCCGCAGGAATAAGCGGGAAATATATCTGGGAAAGAATCTCGGAGGAGAGTGCTTCTGGGTTTGCCTTTGACTTTGGAACTCTGTTTTATACCGGCTTCAGAAGCCTAAGGATAGGGATGAATATCTCCAATCTGGGTCCGGAGATGAAACTGGAAGGTCCGGAGCTGGACTCCTACCACAATCCTCAACCACAAAATCCCAACTACGATAATGTCAAAGCCAAACTGTCCGTAGACCCTTATGATCTGCCCCTCACCTTCAGATTTGGAATGGCTTATGATTTGATCGACTCACCGGAATCAAAATTCACTGTCACCATGGAAGCGAAGCATCCCAATGATAACGTTCAGCAGGCCAGCTTCGGCGGAGAATATCTGTGGAAGAAGACTTTCTCTTTGAGAGCTGGATACAAGCTAAATTACCAAGAGGAGGGATTGACCTTGGGAGGCGGCATGAAAGTCAAGGCGGGCAAGAACACCAGACTGGATATAAGCTATGCCTGGGCGGATTTCTCTCGCCTCTCCAGTGTTCATCGATTCTCGCTGGGATTTGAATTTTGATCGCCACATTTAACTAAAGAGAAGATCATACGTTTAGTCGGATATGTCCCCAAATGGGGACTATCCGACTTTTTCATTTTTTTAAGCCCCGAACAAGGGATTTCGGACATATAAAAACTTTCTTTTCTCAACTTAAGCATCCCTCAAATTTTTTAAACCGGATTTTGTCCAAGTACCCGTTATATGAGATCCCTCGAAGGGCACTCTGGTCGCAGGTTGCTTTCGATAGATTTCTTTGCTAAGTCTCAGTTCCATAATGAGAAACGCTAAAAATGATATTAAGTTCTAAACAGATCTGTCGATAAGAAAAATGATACAACGTCCCCACAAGTAAGAAACGTCCCCAAAAATTTCTGTTTAAAAGCTACAAAAATGTAAAATCGGACCTTTAGTTGTTCCGAAGACCTAAATTTACACGGACTCGTCATTTGAGGCTCAAATGAGTGGGAAAGGATATCTGTTTCTCGTTTTTCCCTTGCCTACTTGAGCAAAACAGAAATGTCTGTAATACTTCTGAATAACATAAAGAGTTCCACCAGAATCGGAATTTTAGGGGGAGGTCTTACCGGCTTGACCATTGCTTTTTGTCTGAAGCAGAAAGCTTGCAAAAAATTCGGAGTTGAGGTTCTGGAGAAAGACTACGAATGCGGAGGGTTACTCAAAAGCTTTAAGAAAGATGGTTTTACCTTCGACTATGGTGGAGCACATATAATATACTCCAGGGACAAAAAGGCAGTCGACTTCATGCTTGACATCCTGGGACAAAATTACTTTAGAAAAAGACGCAATAACAAAATCCACTTCAAGGGCTGTTTTGTCAAATATCCCTTTGAGAACGGGCTTTCTGATCTTCCCAAACAAGATAACTTCGAATGTCTTTACCATTATCTAAATAATAATCACCGACCCAAACCCACAAATTTCAAAGAATGGATCTATCACACCTTTGGCAAGGGAGTAGCGGAAAAATATCTGATCCCTTACAATGAAAAGATCTGGAATTATCCCACCGAAAAGATGAGCCTGCATTGGGTGGAGGGCAGGGTTCCCAAACCACCGGTGGAGGACGTGATAAAATCAGCCTTAGGGATTTCCACGGAAGGCTATACTCACCAGCTTTATTTTTATTATCCCCGAAGAGGAGGTATTCAGGCTCTGATAAAGGGCATGGAGAACAAGGTGTCCAATATCGTCAAAAATTTTGAGGTGAAAAAGGTGGTTAAGCAAAAGGGAGAATGGATAGTTTCAGATGGAAAGACCAACAAGAGGTATGACCTCCTAATTTCTACCATTCCTATTTTTGACTTGATCTCTGCGTTGGACAAAGTGCCTGCCAGAATCCGGCGTGCTCTTGAAGGTTTGAAGTATAATTCACTAATCACTGTGATGTTAGGGCTTAAGGGCAATAATCTTCCAAACTTTACCGCAGTTTATTTTCCTGATCCTGAGGTTAAGTTTAATCGTATCGCCTTTCCCCGGGTGTTCAGTGGATATAATGCTCCTTCAGGGAAATCTTCACTGGTCGCAGAGATAACCACCAGAGAAAACGATTCCTTCTGGAAAACCGATGATAAGAAAATCGCGCAAGAGGTGATAGGGAATCTGCACAAAAGAAAATTAATCACCAAAGAGTCGGTCTGTTTTACCCAGGTTAGAAGATCAAAATATGCCTACGTTATCTATGATCAGGATTATCAGAAAAACATTAAGCCAGTTCGGGGGTTTGTGAGCAGATTGGGAATTCGGCTTTGTGGCAGATTTTCAGAATTTGAATATCTGAACATGGATGCGTGTGTGGAGAGAGGCATAAATTTAGCAAAGACGATAGATGAGAAATTAAAAAAGAATCCCAAAAAAATGGGGACATTATGAAAAACGATTTAATTGACCTTCTGGCTTGTCCTGCCTGCCAGACATCGCCGCTTGAGATACAAGTTCGCAGTCGTCGGGCAGAAGAGATAACTGAGGCTGATTTGACCTGTTCTCGCTGTGGGAGAAGTTATCCGGTAAAAGACGGCATCCCTGTTATGCTCACCAATTTGGACGAGCAACCAAGTTCTCAAGTTGACAACCAGAAGGGAGGAAAAGATATTGACCAAAAACCAAATAAAATGCACAAAGAGGTAAGGGAAGCTAACATAGCTTATTACGATGCCGTGGCTGAAGTCTACGAAGATGAAGTAGAACAGGCTATTCATCAGAGCGATTCCAACCAAAAGAGAGTGGACGAAATCATAAAGGGTCTATCTGAGAAGACTCAAAAGGGCCTGTTTTTGGATTTAGGCTGTGGCACAGGGAACGTCTTGAAATTGGGAAACAAACACTTCAAAAGAGCTATAGGGGTCGATATCTCCTTTAACATGTTAAAAGGGGCAAGACAGAATAACCTGGAGGTAATTCAGGCAGACACCCTGTCTTTGCCTTTCAAGTCCTCACTTTTTAATACAGTCTCCATTTTTTCGGTACTTCATCATCTCTATGATTATCTACAGATTTTTAAGCAGATCAACAGGGTCCTAAAATCAGATGGCTACCTATATTCCGACTGGGATCCAACAAAACAACCAGTAATAGATGAAAGAAAGATCTCCTGGTGGATATATCGGATATATCGGCGTTTGTATAGATACCTTCCCCCCCCTTTAAAGCTAACCGAACAAACGACTGAATTTGACACCAGAGGAGGTGACATCCAAAAAGCCCCCATCGATTTTCTGAAAATGAGACCAGACTTAAAGGAAATTAGAGTCAAAGCGGAGTTTCATGAGCAAAAAAAGGGTGCGGAAAGAGGAATCGATGTTGATAAGCTAAAGGGAAGTTTGATGAAAAATGGGTTTAGCAATATCCAACCGACTTTTCACTGGCATGGAAAATCAATAAATCAACTTTCATTACCTCTAAGGAGAAGATTTTCCTTTTTAAAATTTCAAGATTATCCGGTTGAAAGATTCATGGAAAACATAATGATCGTTGCCCAAAAGAAATAGATTTGCTGAAATTGTTCTATTTACAATCAAACATATTGCTTTGAACGATTAGATGAATACGATCCAAAGGATATTTAAGAATTTAAGTCTGATGCTGGCTGCCAATATAATCACCTATGTTTGTTCCAGTATCTTTGTGATTATCTGCGCCCGATACTTAGGAAATGTCAGATACGGGATATTTGGCTTTGTCATTTCCTTTACCAGCCTTTTGGGAGTATTGGGCAATCTGGGATGGAATACTTTTGCGGTCAGAGAGGCGGCAAAAGATCTAAAGAAAACTAACAAGCTGTTAGCTAATATAATCCTTCTCAGAGTAGGGGTGGGAACTTTCGTTTTTCTTATAACCTGTATTTTGATCAACTTGCTAAACTATCCTCATGAAAAGGTCATCTTAGTCTATATACTTGCGGCCAATATGTTCTTGTTCACTCTTGGCTCAAGCTTCCGGTGGGTCTTTGAAGCCTACCAGAAGTTCCAATACGAATCTCTGCTAAAAGTTCTTTCTTCTGTTTTGCTTTTGGGATTGGGGATTTTTGTGGTGGTCAATGGTATGGGGCTTGTCGCCTTAGCTCTATCTAATCTCTGCGTAAGCGCCGCTGTGTGCGGAATAGGTTACTTTGTTTTACTCAGGAAACTACTCCGTCCCCGGATAAGATTGGACTTCGGCTTTTGTAAACATCTCATCCGGGAAACAATTCCCTTTTCCTTAAATTTCATCTTTACTACCATTTATCTCAATCTGGATGTAGTCTTGCTCTCCACCATTCGGGGAGATGCCGAAACCGGCTGGTACAGTGCCGCCAGCAAACTGGTTATTATGGCTAAAACTGTAATAAATCTGTATATTCCGGTGATCTTTCCAGTTCTTTCCAAACTTTTCGTCTCTTCTTTACATAAGTTCAAAAAGTTACTGGACCGGTCATTTATCTATCTCCTAATGATTGGATTGGGAATGGCAACTCTGACCACAGTTTTTGCGGATCGGATTGTGGTGCTGATTTTCGGTTCATCTTTTACCCAATCTGCTGATCCTTTGCGCATACTTATCTGGGCAGCTTTTCTTGTTTTTCTCAACGGCATTTCCGGTAATGCATTGGTCAGTGCCGGCTATCAGAAGCTGTGCACCAAAATAACCGGGATAGGATTGGCTATAAATATCAGTTTGAACTTGCTCTTAATCCCCAGTCTGGGAAGAATCGGGACAAGTTTGAGCATCCTGGCAACTGAGTTGGTGGTAACGGTGCTTGTCCTATATTGGCAATACAAGATATTGGAGTATCGGCCTTCGTCTAAATTGGTCCTGAAAATTTTGGCATCAGCCATCATGGTGGTGCCCTTTGCCTGGTGGCTACGCCAAGCGAATCCGGTGTTAGGACTGTCTTTATGTGTTATCATCTATGGGATATTACTTCTCGCCACGGGAGCTATCTCCAAAGAAGATAAATTCATAATCAAAAAACTGGCCGTGAGGACTGCTTAAAAGAAAAGGGAGGAGTAAAGAATGAGGATAAACTACACCATAGACCATCTGGATGGATTTGGAGGTATGCGAACCACCAATATCATCACCAATAAACTGATAGAGAGAGGTCATGAGGTGACTGTTACTTTATTGGAGCCTCAGCTTCTTTTCTTCGACTGGAAGGCTCGAATAATTTTTGCCGAAAACTTCTGGCGATCCGCAAGAAGAAAGCTATCTCGTAAGGTCAATTCATTTCTAAAGGTGGATGGATATCATCACTTCCATGTGATGATAGATTCTTTGACCCATGCTATCCCTGAATGCGATATGAATGTGGCTCAAGGCTGGCTTACAGCTTTTCCAGTCATTAGAAGCAAAAAAGGAATACCCTTCCAGCATGTTCAGCACTTTGAAGAGGTCTTTTTTTATAATCATAATCAACGTGATGAGATAGTTCAACTAGTTAGAGAGAGCATGTGTTTACCTCTCCATCGGACCACCAATTCCATCTGGTGCCAGAGGCAAATAAAGAAAAGATATGGGTATGATCCTCCAATCATCAATCCCGGCATCGACCATACCGTGTTCTATCCCCGTAGAGTGGAAAAAAATAGCCACAAAAAAAGGGTGGTCTGTTTGGGAAAAGATTTACAATGGAAAGGGTTTGAAGATGCAATTCAGAGTATGAAGATAGTGATGGAGAAAGAAGATGATGTGGAGTTTGTAGTCTTCGGTGCCATACCTCTGGCGAAGACATATTCTGGCGTTCCTTTTAAGTTTATGTGTAACCTAACAAACGATCAACTGGCAGAACTTTATTCCTCCGCAGATGCTCTGGTATGTCCCTCCTGGTATGAGAGTTTCCCTGGTCCGCCGATTGAGGCCATGGCCTGTGGCACTCCGGTGGTGACCACCAGGTACGGAACCGAAGATTATGCCCAGCATGAAGAAAATTCTCTGGTAGTTATGCCCAGGGATATTAAGGAAATGGCTGATGCTATCCTGCGCTTGCTTTCCGATGGTGATCTTGCCGAAAAATTCAGGGAAACGGGACCACAAACAGCCAAACGTTTCACCTGGGAGAAAACCGTGGACAAATTTGAAAAACTTTTCCAGACGGCTCTGGAGGAGAGAAACCCATCTTTCGAAGACACAAAGATTCACTTAACTCAACGAGTTTAAAAAGGTTTTGATGAAACCTGCAAGCAACAACAAAAAAGGGGTAAATTTGGATAGATTGGTTAGCGCGATTGTGGTTAACTGGAATGGCATGCAGTTTCTGCCTACCTGTTTGGATTCAGTTTTCAAGCAGAGCTATAAAAACATAGAAGTCATAGTGGTGGATTGTGCCAGCAAGGATGAAAGTGTTGAGTTCATCCGAAAGAATTTTCCTTTGACTAAAATCATAGAATTAAAAGAAGATAAGGGCCCTCCTTATGCCATAAACTTAGCTGCCCGGCAGGCTGAAGGGGATTATATCCTGATTTTGAATAATGATGTGATTTTGCCTGAGGATATGCTTTCCGTGTTAGTTAAGGAAATGAAAAAGGATGAGAATTGTGTGATAAATCCGGTGGAGCTAAGTTGGGAAAGAGAATACAGACAAGCTGGTTGCACAGGACCGTGGATAAGTCACCAGCTATACAAAAGATTTAAACAGCCCGGCCAGGTACCCTCCTATCCAAGTACTGCCTGCTGCCTGGTAAGCAAAGGGGTTCTCAAGAGAATCCCCTTGAATGAGAATCTCTTCATATACGAGGATACGGAATGGGGATGGCGGTTGCATTTGAAAGGGATAAAACTCAAAGTCCTGTTGAGTGCCTCTTTTTTACATAAATGCGAGGGTACCATCATAGGGGATTCTCCTAAGAGTGCTTTCATATATGGAAGAACACCCTTAGCTACACTGTTTATATGTTTTAAATGGCCGACTCTTTCTATCTTATTACCTTTTTTGTTAATAAACTATTACCTCAATCCCAAAAGGATCGGATACCTTTTGGTAAAGAGAAGGTTAGTTCCTTTTTTGAAGGGTTTCTTTAGTTTTTTTGAGAAATTACCTCTTTTTATTCAGGATAGAAAAAAAGTCCAAAAGAACAGAAAGATAAATGACTTAGAGCTACTTAAAATAATTATTGGAAGTTTTGATTTTCAAAAGAACGCAAAGAAAAAATGGGATATTCTAAATAAAAAATCCGAACCTAAAGATACTAAGGAGCAACGGGTAACAGTATGGAGTTAACCCAGCAATATACCTCTTCTAACTTAAAGGAAAAGCTACCATATTTTGGATTTATCGTTTCTGCTTTTTTGTGTGGCTGGCTTCTGGTAAGGTTTCCGCAAGACACGGTAGTTGGATTAGGGATATTTTTGACCTTGGTTATGATTTTTCTAGCTGATATCAAGTTAGCAGTGATGATTCTGGTCTTTGCAGTTCCTCTATTGACCTTAACTCATAGTTTTACACCCCTTTTCCCCAAAAGTTCTTATAGCATAAATCTGGGCGGGATGTTAAACATTTTTATACTTCTTTTTACCCTCCTTCATGTCTTGTTAAAACGGAGAACATATGAGAACTTCTTCCTCACAAAGCCTATTGTCCTGTTTTTGGGTATAGCTCTCCTTACCTTTTTGATCTCATACGATAGGTGGATTACATTGAGAGAATGGTTCGGGTATGCCATGCCGATAATGTTCTATTTCCTGATCCTAACCTCCTTTGAAAATACAAGAGAGGTGGAGAAGTTAAGAAATGCTTTAATCTATTCCGCCTTTATTCCTTTAGCTTGCAGTTTATATCAAATTTTCTACTGGGAGCCACAGCCGATTGGCTTTAATCGAGTCTATGCGACCTTTATGCACCCCAATGCTTTTGCCTGTTATTTAGTGGTTTTGATGCCCTCAGTAGTTCTTCTCTATTCCAGAACCCAGAAAAAAAACCAGAAAGCCTTCTATTCTGGAATTTTTGCGCTTATGTCTCTATCTTTATTCTATACTTTCACCCGAGTTGCCTGGGCAGCGTTTATACCCTCTTTGATAATTCTGGGGTTTTCGAGGCACAAAAAGCTCTTTCTCAAATTTGTTCTTATTGTGCTGATTACAATCTTGCTTCTTCCCGGGCTAGGTCAGATGTTCACAAAAAGGATTCAACTAGATAGTTCTTTTTATGGAAGATTCGATTTTAACCAATTTTCTCTTTTCCTCTTCTGCCAAAAGCCGATTTTGGGGCATGGTTTAGGAACATTTAGGCTCTTTTCTAGCTCAATTTTTGATTATCAAGAGGAGAGATATGAGCGCACCTTAGGAGTCGGGGCGCACAATGATTATTTTAAAACTTTAGCTGAAACTGGATTAGTTGGTCTGTTCTCTTTTCTTTTTCTTTTCTATTCCCTATTGAAAATGGGACGCCGGATTTACCTGTCAGGTGATTACAATCTTAAATCTGAGGCTTTGGTATTGTTTGCGGTGGTATCCGGCATCTTGGTCTATGGGCTAACCGATGCAGGTCTAGCCTATGGGGGGATTTATCTTTGGAGCACAATTGGAATAGCTGAAGCAAGATATCGCTTAAATTGCGCTGAATCTAAGGAGAACGCTTTTAGATGATTCTATTCTGTTAATGGAGGCTTGCAAGCTCTGCGTAGAAAATTATTGAATTTTAAGGAGATTGAATATGAAAGGTGAATTGATAATCTTTTTTGGTGGAAGATCCCGGGGAGATTGGGAGACAAGTTGGCAGAGGGAACAGGAATTGGCTACCCGCATCTCAAAGGATAATAGAGTGCCATATATAGAAAGGCTTGGCTCGATAAACCGCAATCCCTTGGATCTTTGTAAAAGGTTCTGGAATAGAGTTAAGAAAAATTCTAAGGCTCAGATATCCAGCGAAAATTTGAGTTTTTATTTCCCTTTCATAATCCCTATCCATGGAATTTATTTTATACGTAAACTTAACTCTCTTCTGCTCTCATACCAGATAAAAAGGAAACTGAAATCACTTAATTTAAATAAGCAAAAGCCTATTATCTGGGTTAATAGTGCAACTGAATATGCCATAGACACATTGCCTAGATTAGAAAATAAATTGACAGTTTATGATTGTCATCAAGTTTACTTTCATAATCAGCCCGAAAAAGGAAAAAGATTAGATGAAAAGATGGCTCAACTTGCAGACTTAGTTTTTGCTGATTCAACTAACATCTATCAGGGTAAAAAAGAGATTAATAAAAATACTTATCACATACCCCAAGGTGTTAACTTAACTATTTTTGATGAAAATAAAACAGAAGAGAATATCCCTAATGATCTTAAAGGCATTATACCTCCTCTAATTGGATATATAGGTAGTTCACATCCTTCTTTCGATTTTGACTTAATCTCTCATTTGGCGGAAAAGAAACCCCATTGGTCTTTTGTCTTGGTGGGAAGAATCGAGGATAAAAAAGGGAAATTTAATTCCCGTTCTAATGTTTATCTTTTGGGAGCAAGAAGACACGAGGAATTGCCGAATTATCTGAAGCATTTCGATGTCTGTATTATTCCCTATTTGGTTAATGAACATACTAAAACTGTTTTTCCCACCAAACTATTTGAATATCTGGCTGTAGGTAAGCCAGTAGTATCAACCTATATGCCGGACTTGGTTAAATATGCGAAGTTTGTGAAAATTGCTAAGGATTATCAGGAATTCTTGACCCATATAGAAAACTCTTTAGAGGAACAGAAGAAAGGGAATAAAAGAACTGATTTCTATTCTCTGGTTAAAGAGAACACCTGGGAGAAGAGGTTGGATGATATATATCAAATAATCTCTATTCATCTGAATGGTAAGAGGAGCACTTTGAGATGAGAATCTTGATGAGCGCTGGCTGGGAAGTCCAGCAAGTAAAAGAGGATGATAAAAGCAAGCTTTCACCTGTCTCGAAAGTCTTATCACTTCCTAAAAATGTTTTACTAATAGGCTTTGGATTTTATCTTCGCCGCATCAGCGGAGATAAGAACTTCTGGCTGGGGCTCTCCAAGGAGTTGAAAAACAGGTTAGATAAGTTGGTTATCGTCTCGGTCAATTCCTCGCCGACTGAATTTGAACAAGAGGGAAATATTTATCTGTATAATGTCCAGCGACCTTTCCACAGAAAGAAAGATGATGAAAATATCTTGAAATTTCAATTCCAGAGACACCCTCTTCCCTGGGAGATATTGGAAAGATCGGCTACTCTGCTTAAGTTAATCCCCCTTTTGAAGAAGCTAATAGAGTTGCACCATATTAAGGTAATTCATCTGATGGACAATTTCGGGTTTTTGACCAGATTAATCAAGATAGCTCTCCCCGGGCTCGAAGTCTATGCCACAGCCATTACCTATAATAAAAATGGTCTTCCTCCTCGGCTGTATTCTTTGTATCAAAAAATGATATTCGGAAATCTGGACAAGGTGGTGGTCAGTTCCAACGAATTCAAGGCAAAATTGATAGAGGACGGTTTTTCAAAAGAAAAAGTCGGGGTGATCCGGTGGGGGATTTCTATGCAGAATGGAACCAATATGTTCCTTGAGAAACGAAAGATAAAGGGGGACGACAAAAAGAATTCCTCAACAAAGGTGATCTTATGGACAGGGTTTACTCAGCAGGTAGGCATAAAAAGTCTACAGCTTTCTTTGTCTCTTGCCCGAAGCATAATAAGAAAAAAGTCCTCAGTCGATTTCATCTTCGCCATTAAACCGGAATGCTTTCCTAAAGATAAAAGACCCTTCGAGGAAGAACATCTCCGCGTTTTAGCTACAACCCCCCAGGAGTTTCTGAAGCTATTGGAGCGGGCTGACCTTTTGCTGGCACCAATTGATAATCAAAGATCCACTGTTGCCCCCCCCTTGACCTGGATAGAATGTATGGCTCAAGGAATACCGATTATGAGCACCCAGGTGCCCGGAATAGATGAAATCCTTAAGCACAATTTAACCGGCTTTGTGGCCAAATCCAATGATGGTTTAGAAAATTTGATGGAGAGGGTTTTAGAAAAGGAAAATCTTTTGGCTGAAGTCTCAGCTAATGCAAGAGAATGGGTGAGGAAAAAATATAACTTAAAAAACATTGCTCAGGATTATATAAAACTATGGGAGGAAAAATGGTAGAGCTATCATATCGCGCCAAAACCGCTTATCGAAATCAAGAGGCGGCGGAAACTTACGATGAGATTAGATTCAAAAATCTAAAAGGGAAATTAGCAGATGAAAAAGAGAAAAAGATCATAGGGAAATTGCTGAGCGATCTTCCTGAGGGTAGTCTGGTTTTAGATCTTCCTTGCGGAACCGGGAGAATAACGGAGTTCTTGTTATCTAAAGGTTATAGGGTCTGGGGAACAGATATCTCTCAAGAGATGCTCAAAGTTGCCCAGAAAAAGCTTAGCTCCTTTGAAAAATCAGTCAACTTTCGCCAAGCAGATGCAGAGAACCTTCCTTTTGAAGATAAGACGTTTGACAGTGCTGCCTGCATTAAGTTGATGGGACACATTCCGCCGAAAATCAGGATCAAAATCCTTCAGGAGATCAAAAGGGTAACCAAAGGTCCATTTGTTGTGGCTTATTATATCTCTGATCCTATAGCTAATACCAAAAGAAAAATCAGAAGATTTCTTACCGGAAATAAAGCACCCTGGTTTCCAATTTCTAAAAAAAGTTTAAAAGAAGAAGTCACTTTGGCTAATCTGAAAATTCTTAAGCAAAAGCCGTTATTGCGATATATCTCTGAAACTTTGATTCTGTTGGTAAATTAAGGTCAAATAGCTATGAAGATTTTATTAGCAAACAAATATTTTCACCCAGCCGGAGGACCGGAGACTCTGCTTTTTGACTCTATGGAAAAACTGCAATCTTTGGGGCACACAGTCATTCCCTTTTCTATGCAGCACCCCAAGAACTTAAAGAGCGAATATGAGGAATACTTTGTCTCCAATGTGGATTATAACAATCACTCTCGAAACCCTTGGGATATGGCTAAGAGCACTTTTAGAATCATCTTCAACTTGGAGGCAAAGAAAAAGATGGAGCAGTTGATAAAAGATACCAAGCCGGATATTGCTCATCTGCACAACATCTATCATCAACTTTCACCCTCCATTCTTTTGCCTTTAAAAAAATACAATATTCCGGTGGTTATGAGCTTGCACGACTTCAAATTAGTCTGCCCCAACTATACTTTCCTGCGGGACGGAAAAGTCTGCGAAGAATGTGAGGGGAAACATTTCTATAAGGCAATTAAATACAAGTGCGTCAAAGATTCTTATGCCAAAAGCGCCATCTCTGCTCTGGAGATGTATGTTCATAAACTAAACCAGACTTATATCAAAACGGTGGATTGCTTTATTGCGCTCAGTCGATTCACCCAAAAGAAATTGATTCAATACGGCTTGCCCCAAGAAAAAATAGTTTATCTGCCAAATTACGTAAATGTGTCTACCTACAAAACTAACTCAACTAAAAAGAGATACATACTGTTTTTGGGCACACTCTCAGACAAAAACGGAATTTTCACTCTGGTTAAAGCCATGCGAAATCTTTCCCCCATCAAATTGAAAATTGCCGGGGCGGGTGAACAGGAAAAGCTTATCCGGGATTACATCCGGGAAAACAAAATGAAGAATATAGAGTTGGCGGGATTTCTCAGCCGAGAGAAGCTGAAGGAAACCATAGCCAATTGTGACTTTTTGGTCTTTCCTAACAACTGTTATCACAACTGCCCCATGTCAATTTTGGAATCCTTTGCTTATGGTAAACCGGTGGTTGGATCAAATTTGGGAAGCGTGCCGGAACTTGTGGAAGATGGGAGAACTGGGCTTTTATTTGAGCCAAGAGATGAAAAAGAGTTAGCTGAAAAGATAAAATACTTATACGAAAATCCTCAAATGGTAGAAAAAATGGGACGAAATGCCCGGCGTAAAGTTGAAGGAAACTTTTCTGCTGAAAAATATTATCCTAAGCTTTTGCAGATATATGAAGAACTTATCCAAAAGAAAAAAGTTAGAGTCCATCCCCATCCAGTTGTTGAGACAAAAATTATTAAAAATAAGGAGGGGGTAAATTATGTTCAGGAATACTGAAGTTGCTATTATGCCCACCTATCGATGTAATGCTCGTTGTCAGATGTGTCATATCTGGAAATATCCCAGCCGAAGGGAGGATGAGATAACCATAGAACATATTGATAAGCTTCCAGAAGGATTTGCCCGCATTAATATCGGAGGAGGAGAGCCAACCCTGCGGGACGATATAGAAGAGATCGTAGATGTCCTGTCGAAGAAAACAAAACATCTTGAAATCAGCACTAATGGTTATTTCCCCAAGCGACTGGTTCCCATTGTCCGAAAGCATCCGGACATCAGAATAAGGATAAGTCTTGAAGGTTTGCCCAAGAAGAATGATGAAATACGTGGATTAAGAAACGGATTTGACCATGCCATGAGAAGCATACTCAAGCTGAAAGAGTTGGGAGCAAAAGATATAGGATTTGCCATAACTATATCCCACCGTAATTCCGATGAATTGGTGGATTTATACCATCTGTGTGCTTACCTGGGTGTTGAATTCAGCCAGTGTGCGGTTCATGATGCCTGGCAATTCCGTGTGCCAGATAATGTAATTGAGGAAAAAGAAAAAGTTGTAGGTGAGATAAAGAAATTTATCCGGGAACTTTTGCGTTCAAAACGCAGGGATCATTTCTTAAGGGTCAAAGATTGGTATCGCGCTTATTTGAATAGGGGACTTATAAATTTCATTCGGGGAGAAAAAAGACTTTTACCCTGTGGTGCAGGAACAGATATTGTATTTATTGATCCATACGGAGATGTATACCCCTGCAATGCACTTAAGGAATTGATGGGAAATATAAAGAACTCCAGTTTCGAGGAAATTTGGAATGGTTCTCCAGCTCAAAGGGTAAGAGAAATAGTTTCTAAATGCACCCAGAATTGCTGGATGGTTGGGACGTCACGTCCGGCAATGAGAAGAAATATATGGAAGCCCAGTTGGTGGGTTTTAAAAAATAAGACAAGACTGATCTTAGGAAAAGACATCATTTGGGATATCGAAAATGGACAAAACATCATGCCCCAAGAAAATATCAAAGATGAAGGAAAAATCGAAGAAAAAAAGGAACACGAGCCACAGTTGATACATTCTTAGGAGGGGAAATGCGCTATTTCGTCACCGGTGGAGCCGGTTTCATCGGAAGTCATTTAGTAGATAAGTTGATCTCTCACGGAGATGTTACGGTTTATGACAATCTCTCCTCAGGCAGAAAGGAGTTTATCCAACATCACCTGGATAAGCCATACTTTTCCTTTATTCAGGCTGACCTTTTGGACTTAGAGAGATTAACGAAGGAGATGGTCGACTACGACGTGGTCTTTCATCTGGCGGCAAATCCGGATGCCAGGTTGGGCCTTAATGATACCTCTTTAGACTTAAAACAGGAAACCTTAGTCACCTATAATGTTCTTGAAGCTATGAGACTGAACAATATCAAGAAAATCCTCTTTTCATCCAGCGGGACAATCTATGGGGAAACACCGGTTATCTCTCTATCAGAAGACTATGGTCCGGTTCTGCCCATCTCCTTGTATGGTGCGGGCAAGGTGGCAAGTGAAGCTTTAATCACTGCATTCTGCCATACTTTCGATATGCAGTGCTGGATTTACAGATTTGCCAACATCGTGGGCAGAAGAGGAACCCACGGGGTGATCTTCGATTTCATACACAAACTGAAGAAAAATCCGAGCGAATTGGAGGTATTGGGAGATGGAACCCAGGAGAAACCATACCTCTCGGTAGAAGACTGTGTGGAGGGGATGTTATTTGGTTTCCAGAACTCAGATGAGAGGGTAAATTTTTTCAACCTGGGGTGTGAATCCACCACAAATGTAAGCTCTATTGCCAGGATGGTGGTAGAAGAGATGGGGTTGAAAAATGCCAAATTCAAATACACAGGTGGTGATAGAGGTTGGCCCGGAGATGTCCCTCAGGTAAGATTCAACACAAGAAAGATGCAAGAGTTGGGATGGAAACCTAAACATAGTTCTAATCAAGCAGTGAGAAGGGCAATCAAGTTCATGATCGAAGAGATGGTGGGGAGTGAGAAGGTATGCAGATAGTCATTTTAACCGGGGGATTAGCCACCAGGTTAAGCCCCTTAACCGATAACATTCCTAAATCCATGATAAGAGTGGGAAATAAGCCTTTCCTGCAACATCAAATCGAACTACTCAAAGGAAATGGAGTTCTTGATATAGTTCTGTGCGTGGGACATCTATCATGTATGATAAAAGACTATTTCGGTGATGGCAGGAGATTCGGAGTGAACATCCAATATTCAGATGAGGGGGAAAATCTCCTGGGAACCGGGGGAGCATTGAAAAAGGCAGAGCCTTTATTGGAAGATGAATTCTTCCTCGTGTATGGCGATTCCTATCTTATGTTCGACTATCAGGCGATCGAATCCTACTACAAAAAATTCCAAGCTTTTTGCATTTTAGTGGTTTATAAAAACCAGAATCTTTACGATAAAAGTAATATAAGACTCAAAGATAGTTTGGTCACTGCTTACGATAAAACCAATCCAGATGGAAAACTGATCTATATTGACGCAGGATTATCAATACTGAGAAAAGAAGTCTTAAACCAAATTCCCTTAGCTACACCGTCCCCACTGGAAGAGCTTTACCAGAAAATTATAGCTAAAAGAGAGATGTTAGCCTACGAGGTCAGCCAGAGGTTTTATGAGATCGGATCCGCTCAAGGATTGAAAGAGTTTGAGAATTTGATCAGAGGTGAAAAAGAGCTCGTTGGCTAACAGAGAAGCTTTCGAAGTACGTCCCCTCAAAAACACCGTCCCCACCGGAAAAGTTTTTACCAGAAAAATAATAGCAAAAAATGAAAAGGGCACACGGGCAAAATCTACCAAAGCTTTTGTGCCCATAGCTCTCTCCCATCTTATGGGAGCGACATAATTCACAAAAAGAAGGAGGAGATTTATGATCGTAACCAGAACTCCGGTGAGGATTCCCTTAGGTGGTGGGGGGACGGATCTTCCCTCCTACTATACCCAATATGGGGGATCTCTGTTAAGTGCGGCAATTGACAAATACATTTACGTGACCGTGAATAAACGATTCGAGGATTCGATCAGGGTGAGCTACTCGGAGACGGAGATAGCCGAAAAAACAGAAAAGATAAAACATCCTATCGTAAGAGAAACGTTGAAACTTCTGGGCATCGATTCCGGGGTGGAGATAACCTCCATAGCGGACGTTCCCTCCAATACCGGCCTGGGAACTTCTTCCTCCTTCACCGTGGGCTTGTTGCATGCACTTCATACTTACAAAAGGGAGAAAATCTCTGCAAAAGAACTGGCAGAAGAGGCCTGCTTTTTGGAAATTGAGCTTCTGAAAGAACCCATAGGCAAGCAGGATCAATACGCCGCTTCCTATGGTGGTGTGGTCTGTTTGGAACTAGACCGATTGGGAAACGTCAAGGTTGAGTCGTTACATCTCTCCGAAGATGCTAAAGATCAACTGGAGAGCAACACCCTTTTATTCTACACCGGCATCCGCAGGAGCGCAGGCAAGGTGCTGAGTTCCCAAAATAAGGCTACCAGCGTAAAGCGTGAGAAGACTGTAGAAAGTCTCCACCGGATAAAGAAAATCGGTGAAGAGACAAAGGAAGCTTTCGAAAAGGAGAACTTGGATCGCTTTGGCAAGCTTTTGGACGTTCACTGGCAGACCAAAAAGAAACTCTCCAATAAAATAAGCTCAAGCCAGGTGGACCGATGGTATGAGATCGCCAAAAATAATGGAGCCTCTGGCGGCAAGTTGATGGGAGCAGGCGGAGGTGGCTTTTTCATGTTTTACTGTAACAATGGTAAAAACGGCTTCAGAAAAATCATGCGAAAGGAGGGATTGAGAGAGATGCCTTTTAGATTGGATTTTGAGGGTTCCAAGGTCTTAGTCAATTTTTAATCTTAATCCAAGTTAATTCTTTGAAAGGGGGAATCAGAATGATCGAAGATGCCAAGGTGTCAACAATTTTAGAAAAGTATCCCAGAACCTTCAACCGGACCTACATCCACAAATATTTCAGCGATATGAAAAAGATTATTGATAACATGTCGGTGAAAGATATCGACCGGGTGATTGAGTTCCTATTTTCTGCATGGAAGGAGGATCGCACCATCTTCACCATGGGTAATGGTGGCTCAGCCTCCACCGCCACACACTTTGCCTGTGATCTTTCCAAATGCACCATCGTGGAAGGAGAGAAAAGATTTAAGGTGATCTGCTTAAATGACAATATCCCTTTGATGTCAGCTTTGGTAAATGATGAAGGTTTTGATAATCTTTTCTCCGAGCAACTGAAAAACCTAATGCGCCCGGGGGATGTCTTGATCGGCATAAGTGTTCACGGAGGTTCAGGTGAAGACAAAGCAGGATTGTGGTCACAGAATCTTTTGAAAGCCATGATGCTGACCAAAGAGGAATACGACGGGGTTACCATTGGGTTCTCCGGCTTTGACGGTGGGGCGATGAAACAAATGGCGGATGCCTGCATTGTGGTTCCCTTTAACTCCACCCCTCACGTGGAATCGTTTCATTTAGTCTTTGAACACTTAATCTGCAGTTGTCTTAAGGAAAAGATAAAAGCCTACACCTCTGAGCAAGATCAAAAGATCGCTTATGAACCGGATCAAATGACGGATTCTGAAGAAATCACCGAATTTGCTTTAAACACGGAGTCAGGGGATGACCAAAGCGGTATTTTTAGATAGAGACGGGGTGATAAATAAGATCATCTACCATAAGGAGGCGGGGATTTTAGATACTCCTTTCACCGTCTCCCAATTTAAGCTTTTGCCTCAAGTTGGAGCCGCAATTCGGATGATCAATTCTTTAGGCCTGAAAGCCATTATAGTCTCCAATCAACCGGGCCTTGCCAAAAAGCATTTTGATATGCGAACCTTAAGTGCCATAGACCAAAAGATGCATTCAAGTTTATCCAAACAAAATGCCGAATTGGATGCGGTTTATTACTGTTTGCACCATCCTCAGGCAGAAGACAAAAGATATAAAAAGAATTGCAAATGTCGCAAGCCCAAGCCTGGACTCCTGTCCCAGGCGGCGAAAGATTTCGACCTAAATTTAAAAAAGTGTTACCTGATCGGAGACGGCATTACCGATATTCAAGCGGGCAAGGCTGTGGGTTGCACCACTTTCTTGATAGGTAACCACAAGTGTGACCTCTGTCGTTTCCTTTCGAAGAAGAAAATCAAACCCGATTTTATCGTCCCCAATTTGTATCAGGCAACCAAAATCATCAAAAAATTAGAGGGAGGGTAAAATGGAGTTATTCATCGACACCGCCAATTTGGAGGAGATCAAAGAGGCGGCAAGTTGGGGAGTGATAACCGGTGCCACCACCAACCCCAAGATCATCTCCAAAGAAGGCGAAGTAGGTGACTTAAAGGAGAAGATTCTAGAGATCACCGAAATCGGGGATTTCCCCTTGAGCGTGGAGTCCACCGCCGAAGACTATCTGGGCATGGTGGAAGAAGCCAAAGAATATGCCAGTTGGCATGAAAACATAGTGATCAAGATCCCCATGGGCATAGAGGGATTGAAGGCGGTAAATATCCTGGAGAGAGAGGAACACATAAAAACCAATGTCACCGCCATCATGGCCACCAACCAGGCTCTCTTAGCCGCTTTGGCTGGAGCCACCTACGCTTCTATATTTTATGGTCGCGTAGCTGATTGTGGCTACGATCCACTTACGGTGATCAAAGACACCTCTCAACTCTTCGAAGCTAAAAATCTGAAGACCAAAATTATCGTGGGGAGCGTAAGAAACATGCTGGACATCAACAAAGCCCTTCTGGCTGGAGCGGATATCGTAACGGTACCCTTTCAATTCCTGAAGAAGATGGCAGCCAATTTAAAGACCGAGCAGACCATCAGAGAGTTCAACGATGTCTGGAGGGATATGAAAGAAAAAGGGCTGATCAGACTGAGAACCAGAGAACGTGCTTCTATTTTGACCTTGGTCAACAAATAAATTTAACTTCGGCGGGCAAGAATGCCCGCCCTACATGGAATGCAGAGAAAGACAAGGAGGAAAAGCTCGTAGAAGGGACTTTCAGCCCCGCATAAACGTCTTTTTCAGAGTTCTCTAACAAGTACTTAAAGCCATCTGTTAAAAAAATAAGAGTTAAATGAAATGAGAATAGCTTTTATCGGGCAAAAAGGAATACCGGCCACTTATGGAGGGATAGAGGATTATATCGAAAAGATCGCCCCCCGACTTGTCCGAAAAGGGCATGAGGTTACGGTCTTTTGTCGTCTTCACTATACCTCCACCAATGGAACATACAAAGGGGTTAGGCTTAAAAAGATATTCAGCATCCCCACCAAACATCTGGATGCCATATCCCATACCCTTTTTTGTAGCATTGACTCGCTGTTCGGCAAGTTTGACCTTATAAACTACCAGGCATTAGGTCCTTCCACCCTTTCCTTTATTCCCAAACTCTCTGGAAAGACAAAAGTGGTCGCTACCATCCACTCCCTAGACTGGCAGAGGGAGAAATGGAACCGATGGGCAAAATTGATGCTAAAGCTGGCAGAGTATCCTTCAGTCCACTTCCCCGACAAGGTGGCAGTGGTTTCCCAAAGTCTAAAAGAGTATTTCGAAGGAAAATCTCATAGGGAGGTGGTTAGAGTTCCTACAGGAGTGGACCCGCCAGTTTTCAGGGGACCGGACAGGATCAGAAAATTTGGATTAAAGAAAAACAATTTTGTTCTTTTCTTGAATCGGCTGGTGCCGGAGAAAGGTTGCCATTTCTTAATCCAGGCATTCAGAGAATTGGAAACAGACAAGAAACTTTTCATCGCAGGAGACGGGAAATTCTCCGAGGATTATCAGAAAAACCTTAGAAAATGGCAAAGCGACAAGATAATCTTCGGCGGTTATGTAGAAAAAGAAGTCTTAGAAGAGCTGTATTCAAATTGCTATCTTTACGTTCTCCCCTCAGTGGTGGAAGGGGTGTCTCAGGCGGTTTTACAAGCTTTGAGCTATGGCAAGGCTGTTCTGGTAAGCGACATAAAAGAAAACCTGGATGCGGTGGGGAATTTCGGATTCAGGTTTAGAAATAAAGACGTAGAAGATCTTAAGAGAAAACTGGGGACTCTTTTAAAAAACAAAGATTTGGTCGAAGGAGGAGAAAAGAAAAGAAGAGATTATATTCAAGCGAATTTTTCCTGGAACAGAGCCGCAGAATCTCTGGAAAATCTGTTTTTCAACTGCTTGGATAAAAATTCCACTAAGTGAAAAAACAAAAGGTAGCTGGTGACGTTTAAAGTGTCTCCTCTTTCTCCAAACGAACTTAAGATTGCGTGGGGCGGGTGTTCATTAGTGTCCCCAAAATTCTCTTAAATGTTTCGATAGCTTATCTTGTTCCCTGTTGGCGAAGCCTGCCAGCCATGGAATATCAACGGGGAAGCAAGACCTTATGTTCGAGTTTGACTACTTAAGCAGTAATGCCTTCTTGGTTTCTTTGAACCTCTCAGTTCGCAGCTCGTAAAAATACATTCCGCTCGCTACTGGCACTCCATAATCATCCTTAGCATCCCAGCAAATCTCAGAAAGACCAGCTTCCTTTTGACCATTGACCAGTGTTCTTATCCTTCGTCCAGCCAGATTGTAGACAGTAAGTCTGACCATGCACTTCTTTGGCAGAAAATAGCTGATCAAAGTTTCGGAATTGAAAGGATTGGGAAAATTCTGATTTAATCTAAAACCTTTCGGCGCATTCTCTGATTCTTCCTCAACCACATCCGACGGATTGTTAATGGTGATCAGCTCTATTAAATCGGGATTATTGGTCCCAAGATTATACGGTTCACCAGCGGCGGATGCTATGTAATGAGCGTCGCCAATGGTGGGGCAACCATGATCCTCCAATATCTTCATGCCGACGTAGTCAACCGCCACCGGATCGGTGCCCAGGATGATTCCATTATAAGTGAATTCCGGCTCTGCTCCCTGTCCATGCACACTCGTCCCGAAAAGAGCATCAATTATGCTAATTTTGTGTATGTTTCCGAAAAGGTCCTGGAACTGTCGCAACAAGGCAGGGATATAGGGATCACAATGGTTAGGGTGCATGAGACTGAAGTCACTTATAGCCCCGATATAATTTTTCATGCCCAGGGTTACTCCGGCATGCTCATGATTTTTAAGACAACTCAGGCTGATTAAGAAATCGCAGAAGTTGGTGATTATCTTGCTCGGATGGGTGATGACATCGTGAACTTGCAGGTCAACAGAGTAGTCATTCCCTCCAACCACGGAATTCTGGGTGCTGAAGCATCTGACGTCTGTATCTCCGGTGTTTATGACATATCCTGCGGCAGTGAGTTCCCCATCATATCTATCCCAGAGGATGATGTTATTGGGATTGAATGGAGATCCGCCCACCTGCATGTTTTTTATGCTGTTGGCGGTGGCAAAAGCAACTTCCGGATGTGCAGGCAGTTTATAATTGAAGGAGTTTACCTTAATCCCAATCACGCTGGAACTTCCTATCCCAGGGAAAATTGATAACCAGGCTTCTCCCACCGAAAAGAGACCAGTCAAAACCTTTATCCCTACATCAATCATAGTCTGCACCACCGCCTGGTTTATGGTTGAACCAGATGTGGCATTCTGGTCAACCACCACCACCACCCGGCTTAAGGCTCGGGGTAAAGCTTTTGACTCTTGACTAAAAAAGCTGAAAATTGTGGGAGAAAGAAAGCTCAACCCCACTGTAGCACCAGACAGACGTTTTATGAAGTCTCTCCGTGTAATGCTCTGTCCAGAAAGCTCTAATCTTTTATTTTTTTGGGTACTCATTTTCATCTTCAGGCATACGTCCTAAAGTATCCCCTTCTCCATTTGCTAAAAGCAATTGATGAAGTCAAAGCACTTCTTATAGAACTGACTATTACCCATAAGTCGCGCG
>JAGMFA010000069.1 GCA_023127875.1 Candidatus Zixiibacteriota bacterium | reverse complement strand
CTGTTTCCTGCTCCTCTTAGTAAGAACTTACTAAAATTGCATTTTGAAAACTTCACCCTCCTCCTTGCCCCCTCTCACTTGTAGTGAGCTTGGTGAACCTATCAAGGGAGGGGAGAATTTGTAAAATCCCCTCCTTCGACAGGCTCAGGACGGTGAGCGAAGTCGAACCGTCTCCCCTTCTGGGAGAGGGTTACGGAGACCCGTCTGGGAGGGTGAGGGTAGGTGAACTTATTTCTTGCTTTTGCAATAGCAACTCTTTTGGAGAAGAACCATTGTTTTTAACTTCCAAGAACAAAAATTCAAGAATGGCTGAGGTATGGCGATAATTATATTAGACGTTTTGAGTTATAGATCGGCTGTTGTTGGACTTCCAGATACCATATTCTGGTACGAAAGACGGAGAATCTCTTTGGAGATGAGATAATCATAAACACCGCTACTTTTAAAGTAAATTCAGTTCCGAGTAGAAATATAAACCGAAAACCAAGATAAGCTGAAGGCAGAATAAGGGTAAGTGATGTCCTCTGAGAGAATTTTGGTTGTTGACGATGAGTTATTTGTCAGAGAATTACTTTTAGAGTTTTTGAGCACCGAAGGCTATGAGGTATCACTAGCTGATTCCGGTGAGAAGGCAGTGGAACTGATGGAAACTCAGCCAGCAGAGGTGGTCTTAGTGGATCTGAAGATGCCGGGAATCGATGGAATCGAGACCTTCAAACAAATAAAGAAAATAGCTCCTGACACCTTAGCTATTATCATGACCGGATATCCGACCATCGAAAGTTCTATTGAAGCACTGCGCCAGGGGGCTTACGATTACGTGGTAAAACCTTTCAAATTGAATGATCTGAAGACCTCCATTGAAAAGGCGTTGCGAGAACATAAACTGAAAACCCAGATAACCCAACTTAAGGATCGAATCGCACAATTGGAAGTGGAGTTAGAGAAATTCGCCAGCCCTCAAAGCAAAACTTAAGATTTCTCCCGTTCAGGGTGAACCGTTTGTTGTGCCCTGCCTTCATTCTCAGCCGCATTCAGATTAAAAATATCCATTCTTTTAGACAAAACATATTTGCGATTACTCCTCAGAAGGGATTGGATCTGTTTTCCACTTGTCCTACAGATGATAAATATATTATTTCTTGTTTTGATAATGACCCCTTAAGCTGACAGTTTGGACGATCACAAGATCGGAGAAAGCGATGAGCCTGTTAGAAGAATATGAAAAGCTCTTGAGTGAGTATGATAATGTTTTGAATCTGTCGAAGATGATATTGGCGGAGTTAAAAAAGGAAGGAAAGAAAAACAATCTTATCTCCCTTTTGGAGAAAAAAAAGATGGCCGGGGAAACCATTGCTCGATTGAGTGAAGAGATAGGCTCAACCCAGATAAAAAGCTTTTCTGGTTCCAATTTAAAGACCCTAACTGGGGTGAGAAGTCTTCTTAGGCAAATTACGGAAAAAGCAAAGCTTCTACAAGAAATTGAAGAAAAAATACAAAACTTTCTCCAGCAGAAAGAATCGAGGTGAAATGGTATTCCTAAAGATAAGTTGGGTGGCAAATCAGCTTAACACCCTGTGAATTTAATGGGTCACCCAAAAAATGTAGCGTCCGAGCTTGCCCTGAACCATATGGTTCAGGGCTTGTCTCGGACGAAAAAGCATCGCACGCAAGGTGTGATACTCTGTGCCCGCCAGGTCCCCTGACCTGGCGGGAGGTTTCTGTCGGGTCGGGGACCCGACAGGCACACAAAAATTACAAAAGAGAACATATGTTATTTAATAAAGCACTAACTTTGATGACACGGAGATTTTATCTTTGCATCGGGATTCAATCCGGATCGCTGGAGATTTGTAGGATGGATCCATTTCCACTAAATAATCGCCCACAAACGCAAAAAATTCTTGCCATAACTCGTCTCATGGATTAAATTAAATAGTCGTCGAGATTTATAGGGTTTCCTTCTGGCAGAGTGGTGAACCATTCAGTTTACCACAGAAGGGATCAGATGAAAGAAAGAAAACGTCTGAATGCTTCGAAGAATAAGTCTGAGAGTGCTACCGCTCCGTTTGCCACGGATGACAAGACTGGTTTCAAACTTCATTCGGCTTACCGGGACCTAGAGGCCAAATTTGAGGGTTTAAATCGCAAGCTGGAGCAGACCGAGAAGGAGATGCTGCGCGTGAAAAGCTTGGCCACTTTAGGAGAGATGGCAGCCGTGGTAATACATGAGCTAAAAAATCCTCTGGGGGGCATACGGGGATTTGCCGAGCTTCTCGATAGAGACTTGGAGAAAGGTGACCCTCGGAAAAGGTCGGTGCGGAAAATAATGGAAGGGGTCGAGACTCTGGACGGCATTGTCAAAAGCCTGCTTGACTACACAAAGCCGGTCAAGCTGAATCCTCGCAAATTTGAGATGGTCAAATTTCTTGATGAGGTGATCAACTTCTTTGAGATGGACGCCTCACAAAAGAAGATAAACATCCGTTTGGTCAAGAATTATCCCCAAGATGAGCTTTTCTGTTATCTGGATACCGAGCAGTTTCGCCAAATCCTTTTAAACCTTTTGCATAATGCTGTCCAAGCTATGCCCCAGGGTGGGGAAATAACGGTTGAGTTGAATCAGGAAACTGAGGGTCTACATAGCGCGGGTGAGGCAAAAGACAAAAAGGTTATCCTAAAGATTTCGGACACCGGGATAGGAATGAGCAAGAATACTTTGGAGAAACTTTTCACTCCATTTTTTACCACCAAAGAACGTGGCACCGGACTGGGTCTGTCCACGGTTAAGAGAATCGTGGAGGCACACAGAGGGGATATTCATGTGGAAAGCGAAGCAGGGAAAGGAACCACTGTGGCGGTGAGATTGCCCATGGTTTTATAAGAGGGTCTTCTTCAATGTAGTTGCTAAAGTTCTTTATAATAAAAAGACCGTCAAAGATCTAATGAGCTTGACATTTCGATGCCCCCATATCTCTATTCTTTTTAACAAAGGGGAGAGGTAGAAAAAGCCTGACGTAAGGGCGATTCATGAATCGCCCCTACAGAACTCTTTTGGAGAAGACCTTATAAGAAAATAATAAGCACCTTTGGCATCACTTTCTTTTGCAAACAAAAGGAAAGTTAAAACTGTGGGTTTAGTTGATTGCACAAAAGCTGGAAAGTAAGCAGATGATGGAAAAGAAGATTTTAGTGGTGGATGATGATTCGCTTTTGAGAGATTTCTTAGCCGAAACCTTGAATCGCTCCGGCTATGGGGTGGATTTAGCTTCCACCGGAGAAGATGCTTTGGAGAAGATCAGAGGAGAGGATTACGACATAATTCTCTCTGATGTCCGCATGCCTAACATGGACGGGATGGAACTTCTCAAGACTAGCAGAAACTTCCTCCCGGACGCCAAGGTGGTGATGATGACCGCTTATGGCACGGTGCAGAACGCGGTGGAAGCTATGAAATTGGGTGCTTTCGACTATGTGATGAAGCCTTTTTCGGTGGATGAGATCGAGTTAGTTCTGAAAAGAGCCCTTGAGCATAAACAGCTTTTGTTGGAGAATAAACTTCTTCGGTCGGAGGTTATCGGAAAATACCGTTTTGACAACATTGTGGGTAAAAGTCCTCAGATGCAGAAGATCTTTGAGCTGGTGGAGACAGTGGCAGATACCAAGGCAACGGTATTGATCACCGGGGAATCGGGAACTGGAAAAGAACTGATCGCAAAAGCCATTCATTACAATAGCCCTCGCCAGGAGGGACCCTTCATCCGGATTAACTGCGCCGCACTTCCCGAAGGTCTGGTGGAAAGTGAGCTTTTCGGGCATGAGAAAGGTTCTTTTACCGGAGCTATAAGGCAATCTCGAGGAAGATTTGAACTGGCGGATAGGGGCACTTTGCTTTTAGATGAGATAAGCGAGATATCCCTCCATCTGCAGGGAAAGCTTCTGAGAGTTTTGCAGGAGAGGGAATTTGAGAGGGTGGGCTCGGGGGTCTCCATTCAGGTGGACGTCCGAATCATCGCCACTTCAAACCGCAACCTAAGCAAACTGATCGAGCAAGGGGAATTTAGAAAAGATCTCTTCTACAGGCTCAACGTGGTTCCCATTCATATACCTCCTTTGAGAGAGAAAAAAGAGGATATTCCCGCCTTAGCCCAGCATTTCTTAAAGAAATATAATTTGGAAAACAATCGTCAGGTAGAGGGAATCTCGCAAAAGGTATATGAGATGTTTATGGAATATTCCTGGACCGGGAATGTGAGGGAACTGGAGAACTTTATAGAGAGAGCAGTGGTTACAACCAAGGGTAGGATTCTCACTCCGCGTGATTTTCCCAGGGAGCTAACCTTTGGAAAGATAAAACTACCATCAGATGAGATTGAGGTGGGCTCTACCATCTACGAGGCTGAACGCAAACTGATCTTAAAGACGCTGACGGCACAGGGAGGAAATCGAACTAAAGCCGCAGAAATTTTAGGAGTTTCAACTCGCACCTTACGTAATAAATTACATGAATATGGCCTGAAGGACACAATGGTTGATCAAGATTAATTGAAGTATTGTGAGCCCAAACGAAATTTAATCCCATTTTCCAGTTCATATGCTATGAGAACTAAATGGATAAATAAACTTGTATCCGATCTCCCTAAAGAGGAAAGAATACTGGTAAACTTTAAGGAGATTCCATGCAAAGATATGGATTTGGACTGTTTTGCCCTGGACGGAAAAATCCCTTTTGGAAGCTATAAGAAATGTTATGAATATGCACCAGAGCTGGGGAGGTGCATATTTTTTGAATGGGCAAAAAGTAAATCAGCTGTGGATGAATGACCCGTTGTTGCGGGGTACCTTACCTCGTAACACTTCAGTTGTTTCAGTTGTGTCAGGACCTTAGTCCTGACACAGGAGTGCGTCAGTCACCAGGATTCCCCAGACGGGGAAGAGTAAGCTCCTGACGCAACATATATAGAAGCGAGATCGCTTCGCTCGCCATGACGGTAATCGGAGTATTTCGATAGGCTCAAATATTAAGCTTCGCTTTTTAAATTTCACCACACCGAAGATAAACAACCTAAAAAGATAAGAGTCGAGCCAAGCTTAGTGAGAACTTATCTGCAGGATCCTGAGGAAAGGTTTCCTTTCCATCTTAAACTTCTTTTCTTTGATCTTCATAACCAAAGATAAAAATTGTCGGATGTCGGGATAACAACGTCCCACACATAAGTAAGCTATCCATAACCGAAATTTGCAAAATTTTGCAGATTTTGATAAATTTACTTCCTTTCCTGCCGATCATAAAACAGTGGAAATGATGTAAGTTGATTTGTTGCTTCCGGGTTAACCGAATCTGTCTTAAAACCATTTTTGCATCCGGGCTAAATGTCTGCTTAATGTTTGCAAAACCAGCTTCAAGAATGCAGGCGGGAATTTACCCCGCCCTAAGATGGGCTTTTTCGTGTTCTCTTAGTTTATCTTAACATTGCTATCACGAAGACAGATTAAAACCGTGTCAAAAGGACAAACAAACGAAGAGAGTTTTACTTTCAATAATTCAATTGAACCTATGTCTGATTCGCAAAGTTCACCCCATCATCCAAACCCGTCGGAAATCCAGGTGGAAAAAAGAATCTTAGAGTCGGTTGATGTCTTTAAGAACGTGATGGAGGAGAAGATCAACCGTCTCACCCAGGCTAACCGAAGATTGAAGCAAAAGATTTTTGATCTCTACACCATCTTCGAGCTCTCCCGCAAGCTCAATTCAGTGCTTGATCTGGAGGTTCTGCTCAACGAAACACTTTCCACATTGATGGATCAGTTAGGCATCAAAAGCATAGCAGTATTACTCCGCAGGGATCCAAAGCAAGATAAGCTCTCTTTCCTCAAACTCAAGGGAATCCAGCCCCAATCGTCTACAAAGGCCAGTGAGTGGGAGATCAGTCTGAACGGAGTATTATCCAGAATAATTCTTGCCGAGAAGGGCCCTTTGTTTCTTAAAGAGATTCAACCCCTTATAAAAGATGATGTTCCTGAGATGGAAATTCTCAAAGCATTAGACTGTAAGCTATGTGTGCCCTTGATAAGCAGAAACGAACTTGTTGGCATTTTAATTCTGGGACCCAAAAAGACAAACTTAAGGTTTGTGGACAGTGATATAGAGTTCATTTCAGTTCTGGCAGATCAGCTTACCGTGGCAGTGGAAAATGCCATACTTTATGAAAATCAAAAAGAAATAAATGCAGAGCTAAAAAGAGCCCAAAAACAGATCGTCCAATCTGAAAAACTGGCGGCGTTAGGACAGATGTCAGCTTCGCTGGCTCATGAGGTCAACAACCCCTTGGGGATCATCAAAAACTATATTCTGATTCTCTCCGAGAGTATTGATGACAACGATCCCAACCGGCGCAATCTTAAAATGATCAAAGAGGAGGTGGACCGCATCGCTCGGATTGTCAAAAGCCTTCTGGATTTTTCTCGTCCGGAGAACAATAAGATGACTCGTTTGGATTTGTCCTCCATACTGAAACAAACTGTTTCCCTGATAGACAAAGAGCTCGTGAAAAGAGAAATTAAGATTAAGACCCAGTTGCCGGAGAATCTTTGCCCAGTGATGGGTTCTGGGGATCAACTAAAGCAGGTATTTCTTAACCTTCTGGTCAACTCCAAGGACTTCATGCCCGATGGAGGAGAGATCACAATAAGTGCACGGAATACAGACTTAGGGGCAGAAATTGAACTCTCAGATACAGGTTGTGGAATTAAGAAGGAGAATATCTCCCAAATCTTTGAGCCTTTCTTCACCACCAAGCAGGAGGGAAAAGGAACCGGACTGGGATTATGGATATGCTACGGGATAATACAAAGACACGGAGGAACCATTCAGGCTAAAAGAAAGAAAAAGGGAACGAGTTTTCTTCTCACTTTACCAAAAGCGTCTGAATAAATAGGATGTTGGCTTTCTGATAAGAAAGGGAATCTATGCTGGATGATAATGCAAGGATACTGGTGGTAGATGATGAAAGGGGGATGTGCGAAAGCCTTCAGACATTGCTTTCCCAGGTGGGGTATGAGGTCACCACGGTGGAAAAAGGCGAGGAAGCCCTAAAAAAGCTAAAAAGAGACAACTTTGATCTGGTGATCACAGACATAAAAATGCCGCGGGTGGATGGACTGGACATTCTGAAGGCGGCGCGGAAAAAAGATGAAGATGCTTTAGTTATCTTAATGACCGGATACGCCTCCTTAGAATCAGCCATAAACGCCGTCAATCAGGGAGCTTATGATTATCTGGAGAAGCCGTTAGAGTTCTCTGACCTTAAGCTGACCGTTCAAAGGGCTTTGGAGAAAAGGAGAGCAGACAAAGATCGAATTGAGCTTTTGAATGAACTGCAAAAGAAAAATCTGGAGTTGAAGAAAAAGATTGCAGAGTTGAATGCCTTGTATAAGGCGGGAATGTCTTTGAGCACCACCATAGATTTAAAGGCTCTTCTCAATAAGATCGTCTCCTTAGCCACCGGGGTTATCGAGGCGAAATCTGGGTCGATCATGCTTATTCAGAAACCGGAGAATGTGTTGAACATTGAAGCCGCCATCGGTTTGACTTCAGACATCGTGAAGCACACCAGATTAGAGTTGGGCTCGAGCATCGCTGGTTACGTTGCCTTGAAGGGAACACCTTTGATAGTGAAGGATATTGAAAAGGATTCTCGATTCAGTCATCTAAGCAAGAAGCATTATGCTACCAGATCACTTTTGTGCGTTCCCTTAAAAATTAAAGATAAGATTTTGGGGGTGATTAACTTAAGTGACAAGACCACGGGTGATCCCTTTACCAAGAACGACCTGAGGTTGTTGACCACCTTTGCCTCCCAGGCCGCCATTGCCATAGACGATGCGGAACACTTCAATCAGAACTTGAGAAAAATCGAAGAACTTGAGGCCTTACATGAGATTGCCATCCAACTCTCTTCTATGGAGAGTTTCCAAGAGGTTTGCAGTTTCATCTTTCAGAAAGCAAGAACAATCATGCCGGTTGAATTTGCTCTGTGGTTTGAGTGGAATGAGAAGGCAAACGAGCTGATCTTGAATTTGCTTCAAGGGTGTAGAAATAATAAGCGAAACCTTATGATTCCCTTAGCTAAAGACGACATATTAAATCCAGAGAAGGTGAACACGAAGATTAGGGAAAGCTTAAGAGATGACCCGGATTTATCGCCCCATCTGGATTCAATAACTTCCTTTCCAATAATCGCCGAAAGAAGTATCCACGGGGTGCTTTCGGTGGGCAACTGCCAGCAAGAAAGTTTGTCCGATGAACAGATTCGCTTGATCTCTATAATCGTCTCACAATCTACCTCCGTCTATGAGAAGCAAAAGTCTTTGCTCAATGCCAACCGTCTGGTGACCATGGGAAATTTAGTCTCGGAGATCACCCACGACTTGAAAAAACCTTTAACTAACATTAGAGGAACCTTGCAACTTCTAAAGGAAAAAAGGTTAAATGCTAAAGATAAAGAAAAATACTTCAACTTAGTCGAAGAGGAGATTTTCCATCTGGATGGGTTGGTAAAAGAAATCGTCAGTTTCTCCAATCCATACAAGTATGAGATGGAAAAAAAGGACATTGCTTCGGTCCTGGATCGAGCGTTGAAGCTGGTGGAAGGAGATCTGGCTTCAAGAAATATCGCATTAAGAAAAGAGTATAAAGAGGGGCACACAGTTTTGGTTGACAAGAATCAGATGCTGGAGGTCTTTTTGAACATAGTTCTCAATTCAATTGAGGCCATGCCCCAAGGCGGAGAATTGAAGGTAGAAAACAGCACGCACAAAGATCTCAAAAGAGGAGTGGAGTTTGTTCGAGTTGGGATAGCGGATACTGGATGCGGAATCTCTCCTGAGAATCTAACCCGAATCTTTGATCGCTATTTTACCACCAAAAAAGAAGGAACCGGTTTAGGGTTGGCAGTGGTGGAACGAATAGTGAAGGCTCATGGAGGGTTCGTTTCAGTGGAAAATCGACCGGGAAAAGGCACCAGCTTTTTTGTGAACTTGCCAACAGTCTAAATTTTTTGGCATTCAGGATTAGAAAATTAGATACGTCCTTTGGCTTTTAGGGATTGCAGTCGATGAATCCCTTCATGAGTTTTGATTTCTGCCGATAACAGAAAAAGCAGTGTAAGTAAAAATAGATAAAATTAAAAAATCTACTATCCGGTTAAAAAATATGGAAAAAGAAAAAGTGAAGGTTTTAGTCATTGATGATGATCCCAAAGTCTCCTGGATTTTGAGTGAGGGATTAGGAGACACCTACGACATCCTCTCGGCCAAAGACGGACTGGAGGGGCTACAGATGGTTTCCAAGAGCCGTCCCAATTTAGTCCTTCTGGATATAAAAATGCCCGGAATGGAAGGACTGGAGGTTTTGGACAAGATCAAGTCCATGGAGCGCCCCACTGAAGTGATCATGCTCTCTGGACATGGAGAGACCAAAAATGTGGTGGAGTCGATAAAAAGAGGAGCTTCTGAGTTTATCAACAAGCCCTTTGACGTCAAAGAGGTGGAGATACATATTCAGAATGTGCTGGAGAAGGATCGTCTTAAACAGGAGCTAGAACATCTAAGGTCAGAGCTGAAGGCAAAATCTCAGTATGAGAAACTGATCGGTGATAGTCCCGGCATGCTTCAGATCAAGGCGGTAATTGAGCAAGTGGCGGATAGTGAGCTGACCGTTTTAATCCGAGGCGAGTCAGGCACCGGCAAAGAAATAGTGGCCAGAATGCTCCATTCTCTTTCGTCCCGCAAAAGCGGACCCTTCGTCAAAGTTAATTGTGCCGCCATTCCCCGGGAGCTTTTGGAGGCAGAGCTTTTTGGCTACGAAAAAGGAGCTTTCACCGGGGCGCATAAGACCAAACCAGGAAGGTTTGAGATGGCAAATAAAGGGACCATCTTTTTAGATGAGATCGGCGACATGCCTCAGGAGTTGCAATCTAAATTGCTTCAGGTCTTAGAGCAATACGAGTTCATGCGGGTGGGGGGAATAAAGAACATTAAGATAGATACCCGTATCGTTTGTGCCACCAATCGAGATTTGGAAAAGGCTTTAAAAGATGGAACCATAAGAGAGGATCTATTCTATCGTCTGAATGAAGTCACCTTAAACCTGCCTCCATTGAGAGAGAGAAAAGAAGATATTCCTTTGTTGATCGAGCATTTCCTGCAAAAATATTACACCTTCTACAACAAAAAGTATCGTCCCATTTCATCTTCTATCCTGGAGCTTTTGCAAAATTTCGACTGGCCCGGAAACGTTAGGCAATTGGAAAACATAATCAAACAGATCGTGGTCAGAGAAGATGAAAATGTGGCTTTAGATATCATCAAACATCACTCCAGTGAACTGTTCTCCCCCTCTGTATCTGCTGATTCAACCTCTGATGTAAAAAACTTCTCTCTCAAAAAAAGAGTGGGCACAGCCGTGGCGGCAGAGGAAAAAGCGTTAATCACCCAGGCGCTCAACAAAACCAACTGGAACAGGAGAAAAGCCGCCCAACTTCTGGAGATAAGCTACCGCTCACTGCTTTATAAGATAAAAGAATACCAGATAGGACAATAAGAAAATCTTTTCCTTTAAAGACGCCCTCTATGATGTTTAGGGAAAGGGACGAGCTGTTTCTCAAATAGAAATGGGCTTTGGCCAGAATGTGAGTTGATCCGCCCAGGCGCCTGGACAGGCAATAGTGTTGCGTTAAATAAAATCACGCCTTATAACCTCCCCTAACCTCCTCGTATCAGGGGAGGAACGCTCTATGTCCCCCTTGATAA
>JAGMFA010000068.1 GCA_023127875.1 Candidatus Zixiibacteriota bacterium | reverse complement strand
AAAAGTGCACTACATCTTGTTAAATCAAAAAATCAAATCCTTATTTTATGCGGGTTTGAGACCATTCCCCGTGATCCAACTGTTTAAAATGAGTCTTAGTGTACCCGTAAGTTGTTGTGAGACAACAACACTTTTTTCGCAAGTGTTTAAAATGAGTTGGGGCAGGGTTTCAATCTTCACCCATTTAATGGACAGGAGTGCAGCACCTGTCCGAGCAAAATAATCTTGTAGGGGCAATTCATGAATTGCCCCTACAGGATAAAATGACCAGATTATCTTATCGCGCGCAGGAGATCGTTGTAGGTGACAAATATTATCAAAAGGATTAAAAAGGCAAGTCCGATCTGTTGCATGGTGGCGCGTTGTTTTAAGCTAAGAGGTGAACCTTTGATTTTTTCAATGCTCAAAAACAGAAGGTGTCCCCCATCCAATACTGGAATGGGTAAAATATTTAGCAAAGCTAAATTCACCGACAAAAGAGCCATAAAGGAAAGAAGGCTAACAAATCCTGTCTTAGCGGTCTGTCCTGCGGTTTGAGCGATGAAAAGTGGACCGCCCAGAAGCTTTACCGAGGTGGTTCCGGTGATAAGCCCCACTATAAATTTTATCGTTTCCACCAGAATAAAAATCGCCGTGTTCACTGCTTCCAAAAAAGACTTGAAAAAACCCACCTTTATTATGGTATAGCTGACTCCTATACCGATCCTTCCCTCCTCTTGCATCTCCCCCTTCTCATTCAGAACCTTATCTTTGAATGTGGTGATCTGAGCAGTATATTCCTTTCCTTCGCGGACCCATTTTACCTCAATTGGTTTTTCCACCTGCTGGGAGATGATCTGCGCCATCTCCAGAAAGGTGTTTACTTCGATCCCATTGATGGAGATGATTTCATCACCCGGCTTTATTCCTGCCTCATCCGCCGGTCCTCCCGATGCCACCAATCCCACCTGAGTGCTTTGGTCATGGATTTCATACTTTCCCTTGAAGAAGATTATCCCCCAAAAGATAAGGACTGCCAGGATGAGATTCATCACCGGACCTGCGGCAACCACCAAAGCTCGAATGCCCACCGGTTTAGACATAAACTCATAGGGTTTACCTTCAATCTTGGTCTCATCCGGATCCTCCCCAGCCATCTTCACATATCCCCCCAAAGGAATCCAGGAGATGCAATACTCCGTATCGCCAATTTTTTTCCCTATCATCTTAGGCGGAAAACCCAAGGAGAATTTCTCCACCCTGATTCCTGATTTCTTGGCGATCAAAAAGTGACCCAGCTCGTGAAAGAAGATCAGGATGCCTAAAACGAATATGGTGGCAAGCAGTGTGGTCATTTTTTTATCTCACTTCTAAAACAGAGTTCTTTTGCCGTTTGTCTTGCCCACCTGTCTGCATTTAAAATATCGTCCAAGTTGGGATGAAGTCTCACCTGATGTTGCCTTAAAGCCTTCTGCACGATTCTTTGGATTTCGGTGAAACCAATCCGAGTAGCCAAGAATGCCTCCACCGCTACCTCATTTGCCGCGTTTAAAACTACAGGCGCAGTTCCACCCATCTCTAAAGCTCGATAAGCCAGCCCCAAACAGGGAAATTTTTCTGTGTCCGGTTCAAGAAAAGTTAGGTGACCGGTTTTGGCTAAATCTAAAGAGGTGTTATTGCTAAAGACCCGTTGAGGATAAAAGAGAGCATACTGGATGGGAAGCTTCATATCCGGCAGGCTCATCTGAGCAATCACCGATCCGTCCACAAATTCCACCATGGAATGTATGATAGATTGGGGATGAATCAAAACCTCTATTCGATCGGGTGGGATTCCGAAAAGCCAGTGTGCCTCGATAACCTCCAGACCCTTATTCATCAAGGTGGCTGAGTCCACGGTGATCTTTTTCCCCATCTCCCAAATAGGATGAGACAAAGCTTCCTTAACCGTAATTCGTTGCAGTTCTTCTTCACTTTTCCTTAAGAATGGTCCGCCGGATGCAGTTAAAATAAGCCTTCCTACCTCCTCTTTTTTCCCACTTAAAAGACACTGTTTGATGGCGGAATGTTCGCTGTCAATGGGCAGAATCTCAACTCCCTTTTCTTTGGCTTTACCGATCAAAAGTTCGCCCGCCATCACCAGCGACTCCTTGTTGGCAATTGCCAAATTTTTTCCTGACTCCACCGTTTCCAGGCTGGGCAGAAGCCCCACTGATCCGACCAAAGCGTTTATCACCAGATCGACCTTTGGATCAGAACACAATCTCTTTAGACCATCCATACCGCACAGTATTTCTGTGTCATAATTTTGAGGGAAATCTCGGAAACCTTCCTCATCGGTAATCGCCGCCATCTTCGGTCTGAACCGCTTTAGCTGTTCTTCCAGCAAGCCAATGTTTGTATTGGTGGAGAGTCCAAATATGGAGAATCTCTCCTCAAAATTGGACAGCACCTTTAGGGTATTTTTGCCGATCGATCCGGTTGAGCCCAGAACAGCTACATTTCTCATAAAAATCTTTCCTTTCAATTAGAATATAAGATCAAGCACAACTTCACGCAAGTCTTATTTCCGCTGGAAACGTACCTGGTTATATCTCGGTCTATTTACGGTTTTATGTGCTTTGTTGTTGCCATTTGATTTGTGCCATAAGACCATATTCATCTCAAATTGCGCAAACCTGCCTGCAAAGCTTTTTACCAAGAATATGCTTGATAAACTTAAAGATTTAAGCTATTATGAATCTGCAAAAAGATAAAAGGATTTATCCTGAAGGATTCATTCTGAAGGAGCAAGCGTGAGGAGAAAAAAGAGGATTGGAATTTTAACCGGAGGAGGGGATTGTCCTGGATTGAATCCAGCTATCCGAGCAGTTGCCAAAACCGCCTTCTTTTGCCACAAAGCAGAGGTGATTGGTATATGTGATGGTTTCGAGGGTTTGATCAATAACCAGACAAGAAAATTAACCTGGGAGGATGTCTCTGGAATCTTGACTTTGGGCGGAACCATATTGGGCACCTCCAATCGAGCCAACCCTTTCGCCTATGGAGAAAAGAGAAAAGATGTCTCAAGACAGGCTTTGAAGAACTTCCGAAGCCTTAAACTAAACTCTCTAATTTGCATTGGCGGAGATGGGACTTTGCATATCGCTCACAGACTGCATCAATTGGGAATACCTGTTGTCGGAATACCCAAGACTATAGACAACGATGTGGAAGCAACCGATTTCACCATCGGCTTCGACTCGGCAGTAGCCGTGGCTACTGAATCCATCGACAATATTCACAGCACGGCTGAATCTCACCATCGGGTGATGATCGTGGAGGTTATGGGAAGGTATACCGGCTGGCTGGCTTTGTATGCCGGGGTGGCAGGTGGAGGGGATGTGGTCCTCATCCCGGAGCTTCCATTTGACATCAAAAAGGTTTGCCGGGAGTTGGTAAGACGAAGCAAAATCGGAAAAAGATTCAGCATTGTGGTGGTAGCGGAAGGGGTTAAGCCAGGGGATTCAAAATTGGTGATTAAAAGAAGGGTAAAGGGAAGTACCGACCCTATAAGGCTGGGTGGAGTAAGTTACAGAATCGCAGAGCAAATTGAGAATCTCACTGGTCTGGAGGCCCGGGTCATCATTTTAGGTCATCTTCAACGAGGGGGGAAGCCCACAGATTTCGATCGGATCCTGGCTACCCAATTCGGCAAAAAGGCAATAGATTTAATCGTGAGTGAAAGATTCGGCTATATGACCAGCCTGCAAGGGGGAAAGATCACTTCTGTTCCCATAAAGTCTGGCATTGCCAGACAGAAGAAAGTGACACCTGATTTGCCCTTGATTGAAGCCGCTAAAGCTGTGGGAACATGCTTTGGAGATTAAAAACAAAAAATCTGTGTAGAGTGTGTTTTAGGGTTGAAAATCGATCAGGAGTTTATATATTTTTTGTTTTCATCCAATTTGTAACTACTCGATTTATTAAAATCCCTTGCCAACGGGGTGAACCGTATGGGCTTGTTGAAAAAGCTATATTTTGGGGCGGGATAAATTCCCGCCCCTATGGGAGACAACTACTTATCATCCATAGGGCAGGGTATTTAGCCCTGCCAAGAGGTTTTTCAACAGCCCCGTATGGTTCGCCCCAATGGCGGGGCGATCGAGCCAAAAAATGCCCAATAAATTGGGCAACTACAGAGGTCCTTTGAGAAGAGTTTACGTAATTTTGAATAATGTTTTGAATCTGTAGTTGCTCGATTTATCGAGCCAAAAAATGCCCAATAAATTGGGCAACTACAGAGGTCTTTTGAGAATTGAACAAGAGAGTTTACGTAATTCTGAATAATGTTTTGAATTTGTAGTTGCTCGATTTATCGAGCCAAAAAATGCCCAATAAATTGGGCAACTACAAAGAGAATTTTACCGACGGTTAAGAGAGGAAAAGGAAATATCGCTTGATGGATAAAAACAAAACAAAAGAGGCCCCATCCACCGAAGCGGAGATAAAATTCAGCCGGGAGTTGGGGCTTTTAGAAGCGACCACTTTGGGGGTGGGAGCCATGATCGGGGCGGGAATTTTTATCCTAAGCGGGATGGCGGCAGGCATAGCCGGACCGGCGGCCACCATCTCCTACATCCTCTGCGGTCTGATGACCCTGTTCACCGCCCTCTCCTATTCCGAGCTTTCCTCCTCCATTCCATTGGCTGGAGGCGGTTATACCTTCGTCCATCAGGGATTGGGTGGTTATATAGCATTCTTAAGCGGTTGGGCGCTGATCTTCGGAAGCGTGGTGGCTTGTGCTCTTTACGCTCTTGGTTTCGCTGAACATTTTAATCCACTTCTGGATCTGGTAGTAAAGATTTCACCCCCTATCAAGTTCAGCGCTTTTGCCATCGCCTTACTTCTACTTTTGATTAATATAAAGGGGACCAAAGAGAGCGGGAAAACTCAAAA
The DNA here is from genome assembly GCA_023127875.1 of Candidatus Zixiibacteriota bacterium. The sequence goes on along the minus strand of JAGMFA010000068.1, from coordinate 5,978 downwards.
TTTCTTCACCCTTGCAAAGATAGCCATGCTTATTATCTTCATAGGATTGTGCATTCCTTATGTGAAAGTGGGAAATTTGAAACCATTTGCTCCGTTTGGATTCACCGGCATAATCTCTGCCACCGCTTTAATCTATATATCCTTTTTTGGATTTGAGCTGATCTCCAGCGCCTCCGAGGAGATCAAGAATCCGAAAAAAACCGTTCCCAAGGCGATTTTGCTTTCACTTTTTATCCCCATGTTGATCTATGTTGGGGTGGTTTTGGTCTCGGTGGGAATCTTAGATTATCAAACCCTGGGAACCTCTGCCGCTCCTTTGGTTCTGATAGCGGGTAAGGTTTTGGGAAGCTATGGGCTTCTTTTCGTTTTGATCGCCGGGCTTTTGGCTACCATCTCCGCTTTAAATGCTACCGTTCTGGCGGCGGCGCGTCAGACCTATGCCATGGGCAGGGACGGGTATCTTCCGGGCAAAATCTTCAGACTGCATCCCAAATTCAAAACCCCATATACAGCAGTTGCCGCAGTGGGGGTGGTTATCTTATTCTTTACCCTCTCCGGAGAGGTGAAGTTTGCAGCTCACCTGGCTAATTTCTGCTTTCTTTTTGCTCTTATTTTAGTGAATCTTTCCGTGATAATGTTACGCAAAAAGGAGCCCCGGCTTAAGCGTCCCTTTAAATTACCCTGGCATCCAGTGATTCCACTTTTAGCCATCGCCTGCAACGTTTTGATCTTGGCGTTCGTGAGTCCTCAAACCTACCTTCTGGGCGCAGGCTGGTTGGGTCTGGGGAGTCTGGTCTATCTTGTTTATTCCAAAGAGCAGAAGGAGACGGTGGAAAAACACAGGCGTTTGAAGGAGATTTTGCAACGCCAGGAGAGGAAAGAATATAAGATTTTAGTCCCTGTAGCCAATCCCAATACATTGGGAATGCTTATGATGACTGCCTGTGCCATCGCCAAGAAATTCGACGGGGAGGTGATTGCACTAAACGTGGTGGAGATCCCTCAGGGGACACCTTTGAGAAAGGGGCTGGCTGATTTTTCTCAGCAAAGGCTTCTTTTATCTCGAGCGGAGAATATCGCCAGACAGGAAAAGGTAAAATTCGACAAGCTGATCAAACTCACCCACCGCCTCTCCTATGGTATACTGGAGACGGCAGAGGAGGAGGATTGCAACTTTATCATCATGGGACGATCCAGACCGGAGAAGATGCTGGAGAAGATCTTGACCACGGTTATGGACATGGTGCTTAAAGAAGCGCCCTGCAATGTGGCTGTGGTATGCGGTGAGAAGATGGATCAGGTTGGGCGAATCATAATCACCGCCACGGACAATGTGAACTCTTTCTTGGCAGCAGAGCTAAGCCCGGCCTTAGTGGAGAAGTTTAAAGCTGATCTTTTGCTGTTGCATGCCATTCCCCAGGACGCCAGTGCTGAAGAAGAGATTCAGGCAAAAAGATGGATCGACTCCTTCGTGGAGAAAGCAAACTTAAAGATCAAAAGTGAGCGAAAAGTCCTTAAAGCTGAAGAACCGGCTAAAGCCATTGCAGGTCAGATTCAGGAGGGGGACCTTTTGCTCATGGGGGAGAGTAAAGGAGGAACCATAGAACAGCTTCTTTTTACCTCCGTTCCAGAGGAGGTGGCCGAACAGATATCCCAGCCAATAATAGTCTTCAAGAAATTTCAACCCCAGGAGAGATCATGGGTAGAAAAGATAATCGCCGGCAAAAAGGTTGGGGTCAAATAGAGAATTTCACTGAGAAGATTTACTGAACGGTAATTCTCTGAATGGAAAAAGAAGAATTTATAGCAAACGAATAAAATAAGTAGACATATTGTCCGCAGGATCCATAGGACATGTCATGTTGAGAGAAGCGAAACATCTTTCTATATGTTTGCCTGGCTTCAAGCCTTTTCGCATGGCTGAGTTTTACACGCAGACTGGTGGAAGTCAGATTCTTCCTCCGCCAAAGGCGGAGTCAGAATGACATGTAAAAATCATTTTTGCATTTGTATTTGTTTGAAAAAGGAATTCAATAAAAAAACTATCGGAAAAGTTTGAGCCTTTTCCAAAAAGCGATGTTCACCTAAAAAAGAAAAAAGGAGAAAAATGGATCCTAAAGAGTTGTTTTTGGAACCGTTAAAATCGACCGGCGAGAAGATAATCAACCTGCTTCCCTCATTGGTGGGAGCATTGGTGATACTGCTTTTGGGTTGGCTGGTTGCAAAAATCCTAAAGGCCGCTCTAATTAAGCTTTTGGTGGCAATGCGCTTTGAAAAATTCGGCGAAAGGTCCGGACTGTCGAAATTCTTATCCAGAGGAGACATTAAACACTCCCTTGCTGACATCCTGGGAACCGTGTTCTTCTGGATCATTTTTCTGTTCTTCATTTATATCGCCGCTGACGTTTTAAAGCTGAGCTTAATCAGCGACCTGATAAACAGGATAATATCCTTCATTCCCAATCTGATCGCAGCCGTCTTGATAATCATAATCGGGGTACTCCTCTCCTCCTTTTTCAAAGGAATGGTCAAGGTGGCGGCTACAAGTTATGATCTGGCTCATAGGGAATTGCTTGGCAAAATAGTACAATATCTTATTATATTCTTCGCTGTGGCAATGTCTTTAGAAGAATTAGGAGTCGCTACCCATATTCTGGTGAACTCCGTTTTGATAATCATCGGTGCAATGGCATTTGGTTTCGCTTTGGCTTTCGGATTGGGGAGCAAAGATGTAGCTGGGAAAATTGTAAACAAGATCCTTGAGTCGGAAAAAACGAGGGGTGTAAGTTCAGGTGAGATTTCAAATCCATCCGAAAAAGAAAATCCCAATCAAACAAACGATAGAAACTAACGATGATACCTAACCTATTATTCAAGCAAAAGAAGGAGCGTGACCACGATGGCACAGAATTTTAAATTCGAGGAGGTCTCGATCGAAAAACTCAGATGGCGCTGTCCGGTGGATAAGTTAGAATTAAAAACAACCGACGACGTGGAGCCATGTGACTGGATCATCGGACAAGATCGGGCCGTGAAGGCGATCAAATTGGGACTGGATATAAAAAGCATCGGTTATAACATCTTTGTGACCGGCTTCGTAGGCACCGGAAGGATGACGGCGATCAAACATCTTCTGGAAAAGCTGGAGAAACCGGGAACTATTCCGGAAGACAAATGTTACGTGAACAACTTCAAAAATCCGGACATGCCCAGAGCCATAAGCCTTCCGGCCGGAGAAGGGAAGCTTTTCAGAAAAGATATAGAAAGCCTTATAATTTCTCTTAAGAAAAACATTCCCTCTATGTTTGAAAGCGAAGCTTACAAGGAGAAACGAAAGGAATTTATCAAGGAGTCCGAGCAGGGACAAAAAGCTATCTTAGAGGAATTTGAGAAACAGGTGAAAAAAGAAGGTTTTGCTTTGGTGCAGATTCAGATGGGACCTTTTGTCAAGCCGGACGTTCAACCGGTTATTGAAGGCAAGCCCGCTAGTCTGGCAAAATTGGAAAAACAGGTCAAGGCGGGAAATTTCCCCCAAGAGAAATTTGTAATTCTAAAGACCAAGTACGGTGCCTTGGCAGAGTTGATGGAGGATATTTTCAAAGAGGGGAAGGAGATCGTCAAGGAGTTAGAAAAAGCATTGGACGCTTTGGATAGGGAAATTATAGTTCCTCTGATTAGAGATTTGATCAAAGAGATAAAAGAAAAATACGAAAAGCTCCAAACCTATTTAGATGAAGTAGAAGAAAGTTTGATCAATAATTTAGACAGGTTCAAGCCAACCAAAGAGAAAACGCCGGAGATGCCCATACCCGGACTTCAATTTGTCAAACCCGAAGATGAATTCTTAGAATATCGGGTGAACGTGGTAGTGGACAATTCCGAAACCAAGACCGTCCCCATAATAATTGAGACCACCCCCTCCTACAAAAATCTGTTTGGAACCATTGAGAGGGTGGCAGATCGCGGTGGTATATGGAAAACGGATTTCACCAGAATAAAGGCGGGATCATATCTAAAAGCAAATGGGGGTTATCTGGTTGTAAATGCACTGGATCTTTTGATCGAGCCCGGATCATGGCAAGCTCTTAAGCGGTCCTTAAAATATGGAAAAGAGGAGATCGGAGCTTATGATCCTTTTTATCTTCTGGGCACCTCGGCCATGAAGCCGGAGCCGATCGAAACCAAGGTGGATGTGGTGATGATCGGGGATAACCGCCTTTATCATCTGCTTTATCATCTGGACGCAGATTTCAAGAAGATATTCAAGGTGAAGGCGGATTTCGATTCAGTGATGCCCAAGGATGAACAGAATATTCACCAGTATGCCTGCTTTATAAAGAAGATCTGTGACGAAGACAAGCTTTTGCCATTTGATAAAAGCGGCGTGGGTGCAGTGGTGGAGTTTGGGGTGAGGGTGGCAGGAAGTCAGAAAAAACTATCCACCCGATTCACTATCATTGCCGACCTGATCCGGGAGGCAAGCTATTGGGCAACCAATGCAGAAAGCCATGTGGTGAAGCTCGAACATGTGGAAAAGGCTATTGAGGAATGGACAGCGCGGGTAAGTTTGCTCGAGGATAAGATTCAGGAGATGATCGAGGATGGAACCATCATGATAGATTCTGAAGGAGTTGTGACCGGCCAGATCAACGGTCTTTCAGTTTATGACCTTGGCGAATACACCTTTGGCAAGCCCACCCGCATAACCGCAAGAACCTCCATGGGAAGAGCCGGGGTAATAAATATCGAAAGGGAAGCCGATCTCTCCGGAGCAACCCACAACAAAGGGGTGCTCATCTTAGGCGGCTACCTCAGAGGAAAATATGCCCAGAATAAACCCATGACCATGAGTGCCAGCATCTGTTTTGAGCAATCATACTCCGGAGTGGAAGGAGACAGCGCCTCCTCCACCGAGGTGTATGCTATCCTTTCCAGCCTGTCCGGATTTCCCTTAAGGCAAGATATAGCGGTCACCGGCTCGATAAATCAGAAAGGAGAAATCCAGCCTATCGGCGGAGTAAATGAAAAGATAGAAGGCTTCTATCATGTTTGCAAAGCCTTTGGCTTGACCGGCACTCAAGGGGTGATGATCCCCCATCAGAACGTGAAGGATCTGATGTTGAAGAACGAGGTAGTGGAAGCAGTAAAGGAAGGGAAATTCCGTATCTATCCGGCAAAGACCATCGATCAGGGCATCGAGGTTCTCACCGGGGTCAAAGCAGGAGAAAGAAAAGAGGATGGCACCTTTGAGGAGGGAAGCGTAAACGATCTGGTGGACAAACAACTCAGACAATACGCCGAGAGCTGGAAGAACTTTAGAGTAGAAGAAACAGGCAAAGAATCATAAGCAAGAATCTGTCGGACAGGTCTGAAGACCATATCCGTAGTTGGGGCTGGGGTTCAACCCCAGCCCCAACAGGGAAACGTTTAACCCCATTGTCATCCTGAGCGAAGCGAAGGATCTGGTTTTTTGAGATTCTTCGCCCTTCGGGCTCAGAATGACACATGGCAACGTAGGGACAGGGCTCGTCCCTGTCCGGACCCTGATGTGGACAGCCACAAGGTCAGTTGACTCAAATGAGGCTGTCCCTACGAATCGGTCTGAATTCGGTGGCCGCCCATATGGGCGTGATCTTCGATGCATCAGCATCAAGAAATGACCTCACCCCTCTGTTCCCCTTTCCATAAAATTGGGAAGGGGGAGATAGGGGAAAGGTTAAAGGAGAACGTGTATGAAATGGTCATTTCAGATCGGAAAGCTTTTCGGGATACCGATTAGGGTTCATGCCACCTTTTTGTTGCTCCTTTTCTTCATCGGCATCCTTGGGTCGAGACAGGCAGGAGCATCGGGTGCCATTTTCGGAATGGTCTCCATCGCTTTTATCTTTCTTTGTGTGGTATTGCATGAGATTAGGAGTGGATTGTTACATTTAATTGTTTGTAATTTCTACTGGTTACTAAGAGGAGCAGGAAACAGT
>JAGMFA010000067.1 GCA_023127875.1 Candidatus Zixiibacteriota bacterium | reverse complement strand
GAACCGTGGTGAAAAACTTAACCTGGATAAAAGCAATTATGCCCAGTCCGATTACCAGTAACCTGGAATAAAGAACCATCTTTCTTTGAGAAACATTTGGATTTATAAATCTCTGGTAAATATCCCGCATGATGTTGGTTGAGGGGACCAATAGAAATGAATCTGCAGTGGAGACTATCACCGCCACGATGGCGGCAAGCAAAACACAGCCAATCACGGGTGAGAGTCCATGACGCACAGAGTGCAGGATCACAGATTCCGGATTTATGTCCAAGAATATGCTGCTTCCGATTATGGCTAATACCACAATCAAGGTCTCCACGAAGATTGTTCCCGAAATCCAACCCAGAACCGATGATCTTGCGGCTTTTTCATCCCTGGCGGAGAAGAATCTCTGATACATGTTAGATTCGCCTAATAAGAGAAGCATGGTGGGAAGAGAATAGCCCAAAGCTTCCCAGATGGTCATGGTTCCCAAAATCTGAAATCTGTCCGGGGAAAGGGTAGCGGTCACGCTTGCCCAACCCCCAGCCAATTTTAGCAAAAACGGGAGCCCGATTATAAATCCTACCACTAGCACCACTCCGTTCACCACGTCGGTGTAAGCCACGGAGAACATTCCAGCCAAGGCAGTGTAAGCAATCACGAAAACCGCAGTGAGGATTATTCCCTGATCTACTGGGATTCCGACGACCATGTTCAAAACCATCCCCCCGGCTTTGAATTGATAGCTCACGATGGCGGTGTAGGCGATGATGGTGGTAAGACTTCCTAAGATTCGGGCATATTTGTTATATCTTATCTCCAAGATGTCCGGGACGGTGAACTGGGCAAGTTTTCTGGCACGTCCGGCTATGAAATACAGGACGATGATTGCCACCCAAACACCGGCATCAAACCAGAGGGCGGAAAATCCCTTCTCGAAGCTCAATCCGGCGCCGGCGATGATGCTTCCCGACCCGATCCAGGTGGCTAAAAGCGTTCCCACCAGCACAGGGGCAGACAGCTTTCGTCCCGCCACCATGAAATCGGTCTGGGTCTTTACTCTTCTGGAGAGGATTGCCCCTACACCGATCAGGATTAAAAGATAAATTAAAATGGACCAGAAATAAATCATTCTAACTAGAGTTCACTTTGTCTTGCCAAAAAAATGTGTAGCGGAAGGCTTTAGCCTTCCTTTTTTGTATTAATTTCCCTTTGTCCCCCTTTACAAAAGGGGGAATTCTATCACCCTCTACAAAATAGTGAACTCTAAACCCCCTTTATAAAAGGGGGTTTATAAATCTCCATATCTTTTCTCAATCACACCATTTGCTTTCAAGTGGATGTTATCATCCGCTTACTTTTCCGCTGGATGACGGAGACCCGTCTGGGATAATATGCCTCGGTGAGTAGATACTCCGGAGTGCATTAGCTTGCTAATGCAGCGGAAGCCCCGCGAAGCGGGATCTCCGCTTCGCTCCGACAAGCTTCCGCACTCCTAACTGCTCTCCGTCTCAGTCTATTCTCACGTTACTTTTTGACCGACTCCTTCTCTTCGGGTATAGATGATCCTTTGGATTTTCTGTATATCAAAGCGGCTTTGACCAGATCCCTGAACAACGGGTGAGCTTTGGTGGGGCGGGATTTAAGCTCCGGATGAAACTGCACCGCCACGAACCAGGGGTGATCTGAAAGCTCGACTATCTCTACCAACCTTCCGTCCGGAGAAAGTCCAGATAGCTTAAGTCCAGCTTTAGTCAACTCCTCCCTGAACTGATTATAGAACTCATATCTATGCCGGTGTCGTTCACTAATGTTCACTTCTCCGTAAGCTTTATACGCCAGGCTGTCTTTTTCCAAAATACAGGGATAAGCCCCCAGCCGCAAGGTGCCTCCCATGTCGGTGATCTTCTCCTGATCCGGCATGAGATGAATCACCGGATAGGGGGTTGCCTGATCGAATTCGAAGCTGTTGGCTTTCTTTAGATGACAAACATTGCGGGCAAACTCTATCACCGCGCACTGCATCCCCAGACAAATGCCCAGATAGGGGACTTTATTCTCTCTTACGTATCTTACTGCTTCGATTTTCCCCTCGATTCCCCTCTCTCCGAATCCGCCCGGGATCAACACCCCATCTATGTCCTCGAAATTCTCTTTAGCATTCTGAGGAGTCACCTCCTCCGCATTGATCCATTTCAACTCCACCTTAGCATCGTTTTCCACCCCGGCATGCACGAAAGCTTCGATTATGCTTTTGTAAGCATCCTTCAGATGGGTGTATTTGCCACAGATTCCGATTTTCACCTGACGCCTGGGATTTTTTATCTTCTCCACCATCTTGATCCAGTCATCCATCTCCAGCTCTCCGCATTTAAGGTCAAGATGCTGGATGATCAGGCTGTCCAGACCTTCCCTGTGGAAAAGCTCAGGAACCTCGTAGATACACTTCACATCGATGGCTTGAATCACCGCCTGGCTGGGGACGTTGCAGAAGAGCCCGATCTTCTCCTTGATCTGCTTGGCTAATGGCTGGGCGGTGCGGCAAAGAAGTATGTTAGGCTGAATGCCGATCTCCCTTAACTCCTTCACGCTGTGCTGGGTCGGTTTGGTCTTCACCTCCCCGGCTGAATCTATGTATGGAACCAGTGTCAGATGAATAAATAGACTGCCCTGGGGACCGCATTCTAAGCCCATCTGTCTGATGGATTCCAAAAAAGGGAGGCTTTCGATGTCCCCCACCGTTCCTCCAATCTCGGTGATGACCACATCCACTTCCCCATTCATTTTCCCCACCTTTTTTATTCTGTCCTTGATCTCATTGGTTATGTGAGGAATGACCTGCACGGTGGAGCCTAAATAATCCCCGCGCCTTTCCCGGGCTATGACCGCATCGTAGATCTGTCCGGAGGTGAGATTGTTGTCTTTTCCCAGATTCTCGTCGATGAATCTCTCGTAATGCCCTAAATCTAAATCTGTCTCTGCTCCATCGTCTAAAACGAAGACCTCCCCATGCTGGAAGGGATTCATGGTGCCCGGATCCACATTTATGTAAGGATCGAATTTCTGGATGTTTACTTTCAACCCCCTTTTCTTCAGCAAGAGCCCGATGGAGGCTGATGCAATCCCTTTCCCCAGAGAGGAGACCACCCCACCGGTGACGAATATATATTTCACTTGCCTTTTTTGATTTTTCATCTCCCCACCTCTCCTTTCTGTGTTCTCAATTTTTTCAAGTCAGCGGGCGCGTCTAAAGTTACAGGTTTATACTGAGTTAGATAAACCTTAATCTTGTATCCATTTTCCAAAGCTCTTAGTTGTTCCAGCCGTTCTAACCTTTCTAAGGAAGTTTGATTCCAAGAGGAGAATTTCATAAGAAAATCCTTTTTGAATCCATATATTCCGATGTGCTCGTAAAAAGGCAACCTTTTCAAATCGAAACCCGCAAGAGCTCCCTTGCGGCTGGAGGTTTTAGTCTGTCCACAGGATCCATAGGATCTGATATATGGAATAGGATGTCGAGAGAAATAAAGGGCGTAACTATTCTCATCCAGCACCACCTTGACCACGTTTGGATTTTTCAGCCTAAGGAGATCATTTATCCTGGTAGCTAAGGTGCCCATCAAGATCCTTTTTTCATTTAACATGGAGGAAACTAAAAGATCAATGAGAGTGGGAGGCAAATAGGGGAGATCACATTGAATGTTTACCACCAGGTCATAGTTTAAATTTTTTGCCACCTCCGCCACCCTATCGGTTCCAGTCGGATGATTCCTCAAGCTTACGTAAGCTTCTCCTCCAAAGGCGAATACCAAATCAGAGATTCTGGAAGAATCTGTCACCACCATCAGGCGATCTAAACGCTTTGACTTAGCCGCATTTTCATACACGTTTTGAATTAAGGGCTTCCCGTGAATCCTTACCAAAGGTTTTCCGGCAAGTCTTTTGGAACCTAACCTGGCAGGAATTATCCCGATGACTTTTGATTTGCTCATCTCTTCCTCTCAGATTCCTGCGGATAAAAAAGAGTTACAATTCGACTTGCATTTTACGAAACTACCGAACAGTTGTCAATAAAAAATTATGGCGATCCTTCCCGCATTCTGCGGGATCTTCGAAAAATTAGGATCGCCATCTTATCAGAATTAAACTGTAAATCTTATTATCCAATCACCTTTGGCACCTTGAAGATCCCGTCTTTTTTCTTGGGAGCATTGCTTAAAGCCTTATCTTGAGGAAGAGAGGGCAAAACCCTATCCTCCCGGAAAACATTTTCCAGAGGAACCACATGTGAGGTTATGGGCACGTTATCCGTGTTCAGCTCATTTAGCTGATCGATATATTTTATGATACTATCCAGTTCACTTTGGAACCTGATCTTCTCCTGTGGGGAAAGCTCCAATTTAGACAAGTTAGCTACATATTCGACATCTTTTAAAGTTATTGGCATACACGCTCCTTCACTCTGGTAAGATATTACCCAAAAAGGATAACCTAATTCCTCCCTTCTGTCAAGATGTTATTTACTGGTCTTTTGAAAAAGTGTTGCGGAGTGGTCGGGCAAGGTGCCCCCAGACGGGAGCGTCCGCTCGACCTACGAAAAATCAATGAGTTACATTCTCGTAGGCAGGACTCTCCCGCCTCTGGCATGACCAGCCCTAAAAAAGGAATTTTTCAGAGACTTCTTTTTTTATCACGGAGCCCCATCTGGGAAGGCCTTTTGATTCCAAATTCCTCCATGCCTTGTGAAAATACCACAAGGCCAACTACTGCTAATTCAATATGTCAAAAAGCCGAAATCATACAAACTTGGGACAAAACTTACTTTTAAATATATTACCAAGAAACGTCATTTTCAAAAAATGTCAAAAATTTAAACAGTAATTCATCGATTTAAAATTCATAAAGTTTAAACATTTTATCTGGCGTGCCGATAAAATAAAAGCCATGCCCTAAGATAGGATGAGTTTTCATCTTTTTGGCATACAAAATATCACAAATATAGCCAGATCAAAGGTTAAAAAAGGCTTCAGAATGAAACGAGCTTTAAAGATTGTTTCTCGGTCAAATGGATCCTGCGGTGAATCTGCGGGTAAGTTGACTCAAATGAGATCCAAAGGACAGAATATGGTCGGGGTAAAGTCCGCCAGACTAACGAGTGAACTTGTCCCGACAAATGCACTTTCTGGGCAAGGGACTGCGCATATTGAGAAGAAGCAATCGACCTTGAACACTATAAACGAGTTGGTGTTCACAATTTCCCACTACTTGAATAGCCCTCTTACTGTGCTTTTGGGAAGGATTGAACTCCTGTCCCAGATAAACGAAAATGGTGGAGTGTCAAAAGAAGATATGAATAAATTTGTGGAAGGCTGCAAAAGAGAAATCTTTAGAATAGAAGCCATTGTTAAGGCTTTTCAGGATCTTTGCCGAGTGCAGCATAAGACCTATCCACCCGGTGTGAGGATGTTGGACGTGGAAAAGGAGGTCAAAAATAGGTTAAAAGAAGTTCGGGTTTGTAAGACAGACAAATTATTTTAGAAGGAATCTCAAGAAACCATACCAATCCAGCTCTTATAAATGAGCGCTTGAGGGTTGGCTAATAAAATCGATTTAGAGTTGGGCAACTTAGGATGAAAACATATTTGAACCAGTTGATTTCAACTTCCTCCATAAGTCACTCTCAACACACGAAAATTTCATTATTCAAAACTCTAACGAAATCCTTTTCCTAACCTTTCTTATCTTTAGCTTTGCCTTCCTCCCGAACTTCAATTCGAATTAAAGTAAAATTGAGAGGAAGGGTGATGACAAGATATTTTTTGACACCGGAGGCAATCAAGGGCTAAACCACAGTCAAAAGTTTGTCAGAGAAAAGGAAAAGCTTATCCCAAGAATGCTTTAAGTCTTCTGGAAAAGGGCTGACTTTTTTTATTCTTCCATTAATCAACCTTCAAGTGTCTTACGAAAAAAGCCTTGCAGAATGTCCTGGAGTGCGCACATTTATCTTGCATAGATTCTCAGATGTAATCCTGATACGATGGTGAAGTGCCTGAGCGCCTGCTGGTCCTGCGGACATATCCCTTCTTTTTTGCCGTCATTGAAAAAAATGCACTTCTTTCAATGGTGAAACCGAGCTAATGTTAAAGCATCCCATGAAACCTGCCGATTTAGCTAAAAATACAGGTGTTTTTTGACATGAGCCGATGTAATGAAGTTTAAGTATTCTCAAGAGGATGTTGGTGGTTGAAGATCATGACTGTGAATGCCAAGACCTTTGGATACATTCCTTCTCGAAAGAGCTATTTCTGGTTGACCTTAACCCTGCAAGCGGTAGTCTACGATGAGGGATTTCAGTGATACTCTGCCTGAAATCAAGAAGGTAGGTAATAGATCAGTGACGGCCATTATCCTGAACAAGTCTAAGTGATTCAAAGGGATTTTCGGATAATTCTAATTTTCACGGTGAAAAGATGCATTTGTTATCTGGAATTTCATGATTTTCATTTGTCATCCTTAAAGAGGAGCTTCGGTTTTTGAGATAACAAAAATTTGGCGATCTTCTTCTATGACAACAGGTAAAAGATGAATATTAGAAAGTTCTTTTTTGAAAGACCTATCAGAACGAAGATAAGTGCGGCTATTCTTATCGTCCTCTTAGGCATATCGATTTTCAATCTCCTTTTTTTCCCGGCACAACAGAAAAAGCAAGCTTTGGAGGGGATGAAGACTAAAGGGAAGAGCATAGCACGCATGCTGACATACAATTTGAGCCCGGCCCTGGACTTTGACGACCGCCAGTCCATTGAAGAAGCAGTGAAGGGAGCTTTTCAAGATAAGGCTCTCTCTTTTATTAGAATACTGCGTTACCAATACCATGATACTTTATTCTTTCAACAAGAAAAGCTAATTCACACCGGACACAAACCCTTCTCTGTGCCGGCTGGATTTAAGGGTAAGGTTTTATTAGATGAGGACAAGCTCTATGTGGTTACCGCCATCAAAGCAGGCCAGAGAACCTTGGGGGCATTGATGCTCGGTTTTAGTCTAAAAAGTCTCAAAGCAAATATCGCGCAGAAAAGAAGACTTATCTTTGGATTGAATTTTCTGATTCTGATTATAGGGATTGTGGTGGCTAACTATCTCTCTGGCCTTTTAACCAAGCCGATTCGTAGGTTGAGTGGAGCTGCCCTTCAGATTTCAAAAGGTGAGTGGGGAATTCAAATTCCGGTTGACCATTCAGATGAGATAGGAGTTCTTGCCAATACATTCAATCGGATGAGCAGAGGTTTAAAGGAGTCCAAAAATAAGCTGGAAGAATACAGTCGCACCTTAGGACAAAAGGTGGGAGAGAGAACCGCAGAGCTCAGAAGGGCCAACCAGGAGCTTACCGCCAATGAAGCCACCATCACCAAGATGCTAAAAGATCTAAACTTGATGAACCGAGAGCTTTCCCGGACTAAAAACCAGCTGGAGAACATCTTTAAAAGTGTAGTGGATCGAGCTATCCTCACCATTAACACAGAAGGGATGATTACTTTCTATAGCAAAAGCTCGGAGCTTATTTTCGGCTACGAAGCTGAGGTGGTGGTGGACAAAAAGTGGATTCATGAGTTTTTTGCCCAGAACAACGATTTTGTTTTCATCTTATTAGAGCATACCCGAGAGGCAGGCATATATAAAGGCGAAGCTGAGTTAAATCGGAGAAGTAAGCAGCTCTTCCCGGCAATTGTCACTATCACCCCACTGAAAGGGAAAGAGGGAATCCTCTCCGGTTATACCATTATTGTTGAAGATATTACTGAGAAGAAAAAGACAGAGGAAAATATCCGTTTGCTCTCCTTGGCGTTAGAATCCGCCACTGACGGTGCGGTTATGATCGATTTGAATGGAAAGGTTATTTTTGTCAATCGTTCGTACACCCATATGCATGGGTATGAACCATATGAGATGATAGGGAAATTACAAAAAGATTTTTACCCGGAGCCTTATTGGCCACTGGTAGATCAGTCAATTCAACAGATTTATACAGAAGGGAGCTGGAGTGGAGAGCTGAATGAGCCCAGAAAAGATGGAAGCACATTTCCCGCACAGATTTCTGCCTCTTTGATCAAAGATCCTCAAGGACGACCGGTGGGCGTGCTTGGAATCTGTAAGGACATAAGTGAAAAGAAAAAGATGGAACAGGAGATATTGCAGAGTAACAAGGAGCTTTCTGCACTTAACACCATTTCCTCTACTGTGAGCCAGACCCTGAATTTGCAAGAAATCCTCAACCGGAGTTTGAACATCATGTTAGAGCTAACTCACTCCTCCGCCGGATGGATCTTTCTGGTGGATCGAGAACGGAAAACTGAAATGAAGCTGGTTGCCCATCAGGGGTTGAGCCGGAAGTTCGTGGAAGAAGAGTTGAAGTTACCGCAGGATAACTGCCTATGTTGGGAAGTGGTGAAATCCAAACAGCCCCGGCTTTTGGATATCACCAATTGTCCCAGATTGAACGGTTCCACCATCTTAGAGGAGAAATTGCAGTGCCATATAGCCATACCACTAAGATCGAAAGACGAAGTTTTGGGGGTGATGAACATAGGCTGGCAATCGGAGAGAGATTTTTCTGAAAGAGAGCTGGAGTTTTTCTCTTCGGTGGGAAATGAAATCGGGATAGCGGTGGACAATGCTTTGCTTTTTGAGGACGTGGAGAAAGCCAAAGAGAAGCTTCAGAAACTAAACCGGAAGCTGGAGGAGGTAAGTCAGATAAAGAGTGAGTATTTAGCTAACACCTCGCATGAGCTTCGTACCCCATTAAATTCGATCATTGGATTTTTAGGATTGGTCCTGGATAGATATTGCGTTAATCGGGAGGAGGAAAGAGAATTTTTACACAATGCCCAACAAAGCGCCAAGCACTTACTCTCTATAATAAACGATGTGTTAGACCTTGCCAAGATTGAAGCTGGCAGAATGGAGCTGGATTCAGGAGAGGTTGATTTGAAGAGCCTGTTTGAGGAGGTGGATTCACTGACGCAGGTGCAGGCTCAACAGAAAAAATTAAAATTGTCCTTTGTTCATACGAACCATCCTTCCCCGAAGGTTTACGCAGATTCCGGTAAGTTAAGACAGGTCATAATAAATCTTGTGGGCAATGCCATCAAATTCACCGATAAGGGAAAGATCGTGGTAAGATCAAAAGTCCAAGAGGAAAAAGGGAATGTATTGATTCAGGTTGAGGATACCGGCATTGGGATTTCTCCCCAGATACAAGAGAAGCTTTTCGAGAAATTCAGACAGGTGGATGGTTCCTCCACCAGGAGACATGGAGGGACCGGCTTGGGACTGACCATAACTAAGAATTTGGTGGAGATGATGGGGGGGATGATAAAACTGGGAAGCCCGGGAGAGGGAAAAGGAACTAAAGTCTCTTTCACCGTGCCAATCTATCGAGAGACCGAAAAAGGAGGTTCTGTCCACTCGGAGGAAAAGCTTGGAGAGATCAAAGAGCATGGGAAAGACTCATTGGCTTTAATCGTGGAGGATGATCCGATATTCAGTCAATACTTAGATGAGCTGTTGCAAGCCGAAGGATTCACAACTCTTCTGGCTCGAACGGCGGATGATGCAGTAACTTTAGCAAAAGATCTTCATCCACAAATCGTTCTGCTCGATTTCTCACTTCCCCAAAAGATGGGGGAACAGTTGAAGAATGGAAAACAAATCGTCCATATTTTACACAAAGATTTACCCACCCGGAACATTCCTATAATCATAATCACCGGACAGGATTTAGATTTAGTTAGAAAAGAGTTGTCCATGGGTGAACCTGACCTCATTCCCCCGGTTTTTTCAAAGCCGGTTGACTCAGAAATCCTATTGAAAAAAATCAGAGCTGTTTCTAACAAGAGGAAAGAAGAAATGTTGGTATGTAAGGTTAATTAAAGGGGGATTTTTCTGTTAGGGATCTCCGGTTTGATTGATGGTGGGATGATTGAGAACAAGATCTTTAAGACAAAGGAGGAGCAGTTCGGTTCTGCATCAACAACCAACTATACAAGAGACGGATATTCTGTGCCCGCCAGGTCCCCTGACCTGGCGGGAGCTGCCTGTCGGGTCGGGGACCCGACAGGCACAGGGAGGCGAAGAAGGAAGAATGTTCCATTCTATATGCAAAATTCAATAAGACAAAAGAGGAAAAGTTCGGTTCTGCATCAACAACCAACTATACAAGAGAGGGATATCTTTTTTATATTCTGGTTTTTTTTCAGAAAAACATAAAAGATTTAGTCAAATAAATTTGAAAGGTAACTTTCGCATCTGCCGATAAGGGTTATAACTGGGTTAAAGATCATCTTAGTCTAACCCATATATCTCAATTTTGGATGGCTTGAAGGAAAAACTGTTTTTTCTTGGTGGGTTGAGGAATCAATTGAGAATATCAACTGAAAAGGAGAGAAGATGTCCACAATACTCTTAGTGGATGACGAGAAGATGAATTTAAAGATTTTGAGCACGGTCCTGCGCAAGGGAAGGTATCAATTTCTTGAGGCGGAAAGCGGGGAGGAGGCATTAGAGCTTCTGGAGCGGGAGAATGTTGATCTGATCGTTTTAGATCTGATGATGCCCGGGATGGATGGCTTCCAGACCTTAGAGAGAATAGAACAAAATCGGTCCACAGCTTTCATTCCGGTTATTATCGCATCTGCTCTCAAGGATTCTGTCGCTATCGAGAAAGGTTTGGAATTGGGGGCAAATGATTACTTCACCAAACCGCTAAGTGACGATGATCGCAGATTTCAGCTTCCTCTGAAAGTGAGGAACTTGATCAAGATGAAGAAAATGCAGGATGAGTTGGTTAACTTAAATCACGAATTAAGAAAAATGCAAGATAGACTGATTGAAAAAGAAAGAGAATCTGTAGTAGTGGAGATGGCCGGAGCCGCCAGCCACGAGTTGAACCAGCCTTTGACCGCCATCTTGGGAAATCTGCAGTTGGTCATGGCAAAGCTTTCGGAAGACGATCCCTTGACCGAAAAATTGAATAAAGTGTTAAATCAGGTGGATCGAATGGTGGAGATCGTTAGAAAGGTCGGGCAGATCACCAAATACAAGACCAAGAAATATGCGGAAAATGTAAGGATCGTAGATATTGACAAGTCTTCCAGTCTGAATCAGAAAAAGGTAGCCACAAAAGAAAAAGTTGAGAAGACCAACTGATCTGTTAGGAAAGACATCAGGTTTCTTGATGATCAACAATAGATTGGAGTGTTCACCTTTAGGTGAACCAGGTAGAAGCTGGTTGTATTACTAAAGTCTTAAGGTCAAGCTAAAGTGCGTGTTGAAAAAGCCACACCCCGGGGCGGGATGAATTCCCGCCCCTATGGAAGACAATTACTTATCATCCATAGGGCAGGGTTCACCCTGAAGGGATTTCCCTCGATCCTGAGATCTTCGGGATCGAAGGACACCCTGAAG
>JAGMFA010000066.1 GCA_023127875.1 Candidatus Zixiibacteriota bacterium | reverse complement strand
GCAACACTATTGCCTAAATCCCCCTCTCCATTTCATGGAGAGGGGTTCACCCTGAAGGGGACAAGGGGGAGAGGTTCTCGATAAACCTTTAGGATTTTAGTTGTTACCGAAAATCTCAACCACTAACATGGAGAAGAACCGATTTTTAGGATATGAAGGATCAACTTAAAATCATAATTGGGAAACGGGCATTAAAAGAAAGAGTAAAAGAGCTGGCGCACAAAATATCAAATGATTATAAAGATAAAAATCCAGTGCTGGTGGGAATACTCAAAGGAAGCTTCATCTTCATGGCGGATTTGGTGAGGGAACTTCAGATTCCCCATGAGGTGGATTTCATCTCTGTTGCCAGCTATGGCTCTGGTAAACATGCATCGGGAGTGGTGAGATGGCTTAAAGATTTGAGCATAAATATTGAGGGTAAACACGTAATAATAGTGGAAGATATAATAGATTCTGGTCTCACTTTGAATTACATAAGAAATAATCTTTTGACCAGAAACCCAAAAAGCTTAAAGATCGTAACTTTGCTTGATAAAAGGAGGAGACGAAAGTTAAAAATATCCTTAAGATATGTGGGGTTTTCCATACCGAATAAATTTGTGGTAGGGTATGGTTTAGATTACGATGAGAAGTATCGAAATCTACCATATATAGCTCTGTTGAGGAACGAAAAAGATGAATGACCCTAAAGAAAATGTTTTCAAGGAAAAGAGAATAAGCTTCCTAAATTTGCTCCAGCGAAAAAACTCAGGTGGCGGTGGGAAAAAAATGAGACCAGCTGGTAAGCTTCCAGGCAGCAAAAAGCCAACCGACGGAAAAAAGGATGAGTTTAGATGGCGAAAAGGAACCCGCACCTTGATCTTCTGGATGCTTCTTCTGCTTGTGTCCATCTCCTTGTTTCAATATTATTCTCACAGCAAAAGGAATGTGGTTACCATTACCTATACTGAGTTCATGCAGGAGCTGGAGGAATCTAATATCAAAAAGGTAACTTTGGTGGAGAAGGATATCGAAGGAGAATTTGCAAGAGAGATATCTAAAACTGTGGGGAAACAGACGGGTCGTTTCAGCAAGTTTGAGCTTCATATTCCGTTTGAGGATCCTTCGCTTTTAGAGAAGCTGGAGGCAAAAAGTGTGGAGATAGATGCGGAGCCACCCAGCACCAACTGGTCCGGGATAATTTTGACCTCGCTTCCCTGGATAATTCTCATCGTCTTCTGGCTTTTCATGCTCAGACAGATGCAGGGTGGTGGACCCAAAAGTCTTTTCTCCTTTGGTAAAAGCAAAGCAAAGCTCCTATCCAGCGATCGACCCAAGGTGACCTTCCAAGACGTGGCGGGGGCAGACGAAGCCAAACAGGAACTTCAGGAGATAATAGAGTTTTTAAAAGACCCGGCCAAGTTTCAAAAGCTGGGGGGGAAAATCCCCAAAGGGGCACTGCTTTTGGGAGCTCCGGGAACCGGTAAAACCCTTTTAGCCAGAGCCATTGCCGGAGAGGCAGAGGTGCCCTTCTTCAGCATGAGCGGGTCTGATTTCGTGGAGATGTTTGTGGGAGTGGGCGCTTCCCGGGTGAGAGACCTTTTCGATCAAGGCAAAAAAAGTGCCCCCTGTATCATCTTCATCGATGAGTTAGACGCAGTGGGGAGGCATCGGGGAGCAGGATTAGGAGGCGGACATGATGAAAGGGAACAGACTCTAAATCAGCTTTTAGTGGAGATGGACGGGTTTGAATCCAACGAAGGGGTGATCCTTTTGGCCGCCACCAATCGCCCGGATGTTTTAGATCCCGCCCTTTTAAGACCAGGAAGATTCGATAGACAAATCGTGGTGGACACCCCGGATGTGAAGGGAAGAGAAGGGATACTCAAAGTGCACACTCGCAAAATACCCCTGGCGCAAGATGTGGATCTTTCCATACTGGCTCGCGGCACCCCCGGTCTATCCGGTGCGGATTTAGCCAATATTGTAAACGAAGCCGCCCTCCTGGCTGCCAGAAAAAATCACGATAAAGTGAGCATGCAGGATTTTGAGGATGCCAAGGATAAGGAGATGATGGGAACTGAAAGAAGGAGTCTGGTGATAAGCGAGGAGGAGAAGAAACTGACCGCTTATCATGAGTCCGGGCATGCTCTCATAGGCAAACTGGTCCCCGGCTCTGATCCGGTTCATAAGATGACCATCATCCCCAGAGGTCTTGCTCTGGGCATTACCCATTATCTTCCCATAGATGAAAAACATACTCACTCCAAGAAATATCTGGAGACCAAGCTTTTGCATCTGATGGGAGGACGGGTGGCAGAGAGACTGGTGTTTGATGAGTTGTCCACCGGAGCAGCCAATGACATAGAAAAAGCCACAGAGCTGGCGCGGAAAATGGTTTGCGAATGGGGAATGAGCGAAAGATTGGGTCCTTTGTCCTTCGGCAAAAAGGAGGAGCAGATATTCTTGGGCAGGGAGATAGCCACTCACCGGGACTACAGCGAACAGACTGCTCAGGAGATCGACAAGGAGGTTAGAGGCATGGTGGAGAAGGCGGAAGAGAGAGCCACCGAGCTTTTGGGCGCCAACACAGATAAACTCCATCTTCTGGCCTCAGTCCTTCTGGAGAGGGAGATTCTGGATGGAGAGGAGATTGACAGAATCCTAAAAGGGGAGAAGTTAGAGCCGGTTCGGCTGGAGACGGAAAAGAAGAAAACATAAGTTGGCGGTCGGCAGTCCGCCGTCCGCCGTCCGCAGAATGGACAAAGACAAGATTCAAAAAGCGGTCAGAATGATTCTGGAAGCGGTGGGAGAAGATCCAGAAAGGGATGGGCTTTGTGATACTCCCAGAAGGGTGGCAGATTTTTACCAAGAAATTTTTGCCGGACTTTCCGAGAATCCCGAAGCTCAAATTAAGCTC
The DNA here is from genome assembly GCA_023127875.1 of Candidatus Zixiibacteriota bacterium. Next base: position 8,595 of record JAGMFA010000066.1, on the reverse strand, counting down.
TACTCTGCTCCCAATCAGGATGAGATGATCATCGTCAAAGATATCTTCTTTCATTCACTTTGCGAACATCATCTTCTTCCTTTCTTCGGAAAGGCGCACATCGCCTACATTCCCACGGACAATCAGATAACCGGATTCTCCAGACTGGTGCGGGTGATCGAGGTTTTATCAAGAAGACCTCAATTGCAGGAGCGCCTCACCGCTGAAATTGCAGACGTCTTGATGAAGGTTCTTAAGCCCAAAGGGGTGTTGGTCATCATGGAAGCAGAACAAATGTGTCTTTCCATGCGGGGCTTGAAAAAACCAGGCTCTGTGACCATCACCTCCGCCATGCGCGGAACGCTCAAGGAAGATGCCCTCAGAAAAGAAGCCTTCTCACTGATAAAGGGATTCATTCCCAGTGATTCATCCAAGGGAAAGTAAATCTTAACCAATTAGCTTGCAACGAAGATTCGCCTTATCAATTCAATCATCGGAACACCATTTAACCTGTTTTTATGCATTAAAAGCGGAGATGAACCTTACTCTCTCTCAACCCTTCAGAGTGAACCTTTCAGGGTATGTTGAAGAAATCTTGGAGAGATTTTTGTAGGGACAGGGCTTGTCCCTGTCCTAACCCAAATGAGGACAGCCACAAGGGCTGTCCCTACAACTCTCTACAAAGTGGAGAGGGGGCAGAGGTGAGATTTGTAAAAATTCCTGACACTAAGGTGGAAAAGAATCAAAGATAAATTATCTTAAGAATCGCAAGAAGATGATTATCCAGTTCAAGAAGAAAAAGTTGAATCTCTCCACCCGGACCCATATCATGGGTGCATTGAATGTGACTCCCGATTCGTTCTCCGATGGGGGCAAATTTTTTAAGTTAGAGGATGCAGTTAAACAGGGTATGAAAATGGCTGAAGAGGGGGCAGATATTATCGATGTGGGAGGGGAGTCCACCCGCCCCGGGTCAGATCCGGTTTCCATCCAAGAGGAACTTTCCCGGGTGATTCCGGTAATTGAAGCTCTCTCCAAAAAGATCGATGTCCCTATCTCCATCGATACCTATAAAGCGGAGGTGGCAAAGAGGGCTTTGGATGCAGGAACCCAGATGATAAATGATGTCAGCGCATTGCGATTTGATCCAGAGATGAAAAGGGTCGCCTCAGAATATAAAGTTCCGATAAATTTGATGCACATCAAAGGAACCCCCAAAAACATGCAGAAGGATCCTTGGTATGAGGATGTGATCCTTGAGATCACTGAGTATTTGAAAAAGAGCATAAAAATCGCCCGAGATGCGGGAATTGACAAGGATAGAATCATAATCGACCCGGGCATCGGATTTGGAAAAAGGTTGGAGGATAATCTAAATATATTGAAAAATCTAAAAAATTTTTCTATATTGGGATGTCCTATTTTGGTCGGTTGCTCGCGAAAATCCTTTATCGGCAAAATACTGGACCTGCCAGTGGAGGAAAGATTGGAAGGAAGCTTAGCCGCTTTAGCAGTGGCTATAATGAACGGAGCAAACATCGTCCGGGTGCATGATGTGAAGGAAAGCAAAAGGGTAGCTGGTTTGATGGATGCCATCTTAAATGTATATTAAAATGAAACAAGGTAGCCGCCCATACGAGCGAAAGAGTGCGCCCCGCTAAAAGCGGGACGGCTACCGATAACATGGTTGCCGTAAGCTTCAGTTTATGATGAAGAAAAGCACATAGAACTTAGCTGTTTTGAAGGGAATTATGGAATTATTTCATATCGGCTTTTTAAAATTCACCGTGGTCGATTTGATCGATGTCGCTTTAGTGGCATTTCTGTTTTACCGGGTGTTAATTTTGATGAAAGGCACCCGCTCGGCGCAGATCGTTTTAGGGCTTTTCCTGCTTTTTTCCATCTCCTTTTTAGCCTTCTGGTTCCGACTGGAAGGGCTCAAATGGCTGATTACCAACATTGCCACCGTGGGGATTTTGGTTTTAGTTATCGTATTTCAGCCGGAGCTTCGAAATGCCTTGGCGCAGATAGGGCATAACAAACTTTTTCGGCTGTTTTTTAGATATGAGAAGGGTAAGACCTTAGATGAGCTGGTCAAAGCGGCCATCCGACTTTCTCAGCTACGCTATGGGGGACTTTTAGTGATTGAAAGGGAGATCGGGCTCAAAAATTTCATAGACACAGGAAAATCCACCAACGCTGAGGTGTCGGCTGATCTTCTGGTAACCATATTCACTCCCTACACCCCTCTTCACGACGGAGCCGCAATCATGCAGGGAGATTATGTGGTGGCGGTGGCTTGCACCCTTCCTTTGACCCAAAATCCCCGATACGCTAAGCTCTTCGGGATGCGGCACAAAGCCGCCATCGGGGTGACCGAGGAATCAGATGCCATCGCTATTGCAATCTCCGAGGAGACCGGAAAAATATCGATCGCCTTTAAGGGGGTCTTCTATACGGAGATCGATAAATCTGTGTTGAAAGAGACCTTAGTCCGGATGGCAAAATCTGGATAACGGGGCAAGCCCTGGCTTCTTTTGGAAAGTGGTATGCTATTTATCGACTATGCGGAGATATCTGTTGTCGGGGGAAACGGCGGCAGCGGATGCGTCAGCTTCAGGCGGGAGAAATATGTGCCCAAGGGAGGGCCAGATGGAGGCAATGGAGGGAACGGTGGGGACGTGATCATTCAAGTGGACCCTCATATGACCACCTTGCTGGACTTCCGCTACAAAAGACACTATAAAGCAGAAAATGGAAAGCCAGGAGAAGGGGCTTTAAAACACGGCAAGAAAGGCAAAGACGTATCAATAAAAGTTCCTCCGGGAACCATCATCAGAGATCTGGATACAGGAAAAATTATTGCGGATCTAACCAAGAAAGATCAAATGGTGGTGGCGGCTCACGGTGGAAAGGGGGGGAAGGGAAATGCTTCCTTCAAATCCCCCACTCTACAATCTCCCAGAAAATCAGAGCCAGGAACCAAAGGGGAGCAAAGAAAGCTTTCCCTCGAATTAAAGCTTTTAGCCGACGTGGGAATAGTGGGGCAACCCAATGTGGGCAAATCAACTCTTTTGTCCAAGCTCTCCTCTGCCAAGCCCAAGATAGCCAACTATCCCTTCACCACCCTGAAGCCTATGTTGGGGATGGTTAAGCTAAAAGACCACCAAGGCTTCGTTTTAGCTGACATTCCTGGCTTGATCGAGGGAGCTCACCGGGGCAAAGGTTTGGGCATAGAGTTTCTCAAACATATTCAAAGAACAAAGCTTCTCCTTTATCTTTTAGACGCAACCTCAGAGGACGCTAAGAGTGATTATCAGGCGCTTTTACAGGAGATAAAGCTTTTTGATCCGCTCCTCTTCCAGCGCCCCAAAGTGGTGGCTTTAAACAAAATCGATCTTTTGCTACAGTTAAAAAGGGCAGAGATTGGTAACGGCAAAATTCCTGTATGTTACATCTCAGCCTTGACCGGGGAAGGGTTGAAAGATCTTTTGAAAATTATAAAATCTAGGTTAGAAGAAATAAAAAGGAAAGAAAGAGAAGATAAAAATTAATGTAACGACTGAAGTTATACCGATTACCCAAAAAGTTCCTGTGCCAGTCGGGTCCCCTGACCCGACTGGATTCAAGCTGCCAGGTTAGGGGACCTGGTAGGCACAGAAAGGGTGACGAGACTCGTTTCGAAGCTTGAAGCTCGGTGATTGAAGCTGGAAAATTCCCAACAGATGAAACAGATGAAAAATCTCAAGCTTCGGATTTCGGAAGTCAAGCGTCGTGACGAGCTTCGCCAATAATGCGCAGCATTCATACGAACGAACGATATTCAATTCCGTTTCCGTATCTATGACCAAAAAGTTCTGAGGATAAGATCTTGGATTCTTCCGAACTGAAAAGTTGGCTGGCTCTTTTTACCGTCCCCAATATTGGGCCAGTTCGCTATATCTTTTTAGTCAAGCACTTCGGCTCGCCGGAAAAAGTATTATTCGCATCGAAAGAAGAGCTGGCTGAGTTGCCGAATATAGGACCTGTTATCGCCTCCAACATAAAGAATAAAGTCCTCTGGGATAAAGTGGAGGAACAGCTGAAGCTGATTCAGAAAAACCAAGTGCAGGTTGTAACCTTTAAAGACGAAAATTATCCTCAAAATCTTTTGTCGATTTACGATCCTCCTCCGTTTCTATTCGTCAAGGGAGAGATCAAAAAAGTAGATCGGAATGCGGTAGCAATCGTGGGGTGCCGTTTAGCCTCTCCTTATGGAAAACGAATCACCGAAAGGATCGGAAGAGAGCTTTCCAAAAGGGGGATCACCATAGTTAGCGGGCTGGCATGGGGGATAGATTCCATCGGACACCTCTCCGCCTTAAAGGAGAATGGCAGAACTCTGGCTGTTTTCGGCTCAGGACTGGATATAATTTATCCTCGGGAAAACAGAAGGCTGGCAGAACAGATCCAATCATCCGGAGCCATCCTTTCTGAGTTTTTCTTGGGGACCAAACCTGAAGCACCCAATTTCCCCAGACGAAATAGACTGATAAGCGGGCTTTCTTTGGGGGTGGTGATAGTGGAGGCGGGAACAAAAAGCGGGGCACTTCTGACCGCGCATTCTGCCTTAGAGCAGAACCGGGAGGTCTTCGCCATCCCAGGCAATTTGGGGGCAAAAAACAGCGAAGGAACCAATGAACTGATAAAACAAGGAGCCAAATTGGTCACCTCGGTGGTGGATATCTTAGAGGAGTTGAGAATAACCACCAAAGAAGGGAAATCCTCATCTTCCGTTTTGACCGAAGAGGATCTGTCCCATCTTTCAGAGATGGAAAAGAATTTATTTAAACTCATTTCAGATGAACCATATCACATAGACAAAGTCGCCACCCAGGCCTCGGTCAGCGTACCTCAGGCTTTATCTGCGCTTTTGTCTTTAGAGTTAAAGGGTTTGGTGAAACAGCTTTCCGGCAAAATGTTTGTGCGAGCATAAATTCAAAAAGAGTAGCCGCCTTGGTTTAGTTGATGCAGATTCGAGTTTGTCGACAGAATTGAAAAGATTAATCCGTCAAGACAAAAATTTTGTCTTTGAAGTGACGCAAAAACTTGCATTTGTCATCTGTTTGATTTAAATTGTAACTTAAATATTTCTTTTATGTGATCTATAGAAGGTGGAAAGTATTTGTTAGTAAGGAAGGATGATACCTTGGTCGAAAGGAAGATTCAAGTAGTAAACAAACTGGGACTTCATGCTCGGCCAGCCGCCATGCTGGTGCAGAAGGCGTCTAAGTTCAAATCGGAGATCAAACTGCAAAAGGAAGATATAGAGGTAAATGCCAAAAGCATCTTAAGCATAATGATATTAGCCGCAGAAGTGGGAAGCTTTTTGGTCATCAAAGCGGAAGGTGAAGATGAAGAGCAGGCAGTGGAGGTCATAGCTGGGTTGTTTGAGGAAAAGTTTGGAGAGGAATAAGTGAGAAAACCAAACAAACAGGTTTGTGTCATCTATCGGGGTACTCCCGCCTCACCCGGGGTGGTAATAGGAAAAGCTTTTCCTTTGGATCGCGAAAGCATCCAGGTAACCGAAGAGAGGATTGAAGAAAACGAGGTGGCAAGGGAGATCTTGAAGTTTAAGAAGGCGTTAAATGACACCAAAGAGGAACTTCTCAAGATAAAGGAAAAAGTGGCTAAAAGGATCGATCCGGATCATGCCAAGATATTTGATGCTCAGATCATGACTATGGAGGATGAGTTAATTAATAACGGGGTGATCGAGAAAATCAAAAAGAGCAGAAGCAATGCTGAGTTTATTTACAAGAAGATGATTGAACAGACCATAAAGACCTTATCCTCCTCCAAAGATGAATATCTCCGAGAGAGGATAATGGATATAAATGCGGTAGCCCGCCGGCTGATTTATAATCTTTTGGGCATAAAACATCTGACTCTGGAAAGTATCGACTCTCCGGTGATTTTAGTGGCTCGATCTCTTTCCCCTGGTGATGTGGTGCATATGAAAAAGGAAAGCGTCTTAGGTTTTGCCACCGACATGGGTGGAGGAACCTCTCATGTGGCTTTATTAGCCAAATCCATGGGTATTCCGGCAGTGGTGGGTCTGAAGAACTTTTTTGATCAGATCCAGGATAAACAAAACATCATCTTAGATGGAATAAAGGGAGAGGTGCTTATTTGCCCGGATGAGCAAACCTTAAAGGAATACGAGAAAAGAAGAAAGGATATACTTAAAAAGACGGCTGAGCTTTCCGAATTTAAGTTACTTCCCGCGAAGACTTGTGATGGAAGGAAAATTGAACTTTCCGCCAATATCGAGCTTCCCTCTGATGTCGATTCTGCCATAGAATATGGGGCAGAGGGCATCGGCTTATTCCGAACGGAGTATTTATATATCGCCCAAGCTGACTTCCCTACAGAAGAGGAGCAATACAAAGCTTATCTTGGGGTGGCGGAAAAGGTGTATCCCAAATCGGTCATCCTGCGGACCTATGATTTAGGTGGTGATAAATTTGATCGGCATACCGGGGACCTATATGAAACCAATCCTTTCTTGGGATGGCGCGCCATCCGTGCCTGCCTGGATCTTCCAGAGATATTTAAAATTCAGCTAAGAGCCATGCTGAAAGCCAGTGCTAAAAGGAACGTAAAGATCATGTTCCCCATGATCTCCGGGGTAGGAGAGTTGCAACAAGCCAAAGCCATACTAAATGAGGTCAAGGAGCAGTTGAGGCGAAAGAAAATTCCCTTTGATGAGGATATTCCGGTGGGGATAATGGTGGAGATTCCTTCTGCTGCACTGGCTGGTGATGCTTTAGCAGAAGAGTGTGATTTCTTCAGCATCGGGACAAATGATCTAATTCAGTATACTCTGGCGGTGGATCGAGGCAATGAGAAGATCGCTCATCTCTATCAGGGATTTCATCCGGCAGTATTGAGCTTGATAAAGGAAGCCATTGATTCTGCGCGCAGGAATGGCATCTGGGTGGGTTTGTGTGGAGAGATGGCTGCCGATCCTTTGGCTACTACCCTTCTGGTGGGCATGGGAGTGGATGAGCTTTCCACCTCCGCCATGGCTATCCCGGAGATAAAGAAGATCATCCGTTCCATAAAATTTGAAGACGCCAAAAACCATGCCCAGGAAGTGCTGAAGCTTTCCACCACCGATGAGGTAAAAAAGTTTTTGATTGAGGATTATAATAAAAGATTTGAAAACGGGAAAATGTAGCGTCGCACCTCTGTGTGCGACGTTAAAATAAAAGGATAAACATCTCATGCATCCATTGGACAAAATAGAGGAAATCAAAAAGATAGATCAGGGGGGGATGTATGATCGCATTTATCGGTTTCCCGCTCAATTTGAAGATGCGCTGAATCGGACCAAAGAAACTTCACTTCCTGACTGGGATAAAGCTGATATAAAGAATGTAGTGGTGGCTGGTCTGGGTGGCTCTGCCATCGGGGGAGATCTGGTGCGTTCATATCTGGCAGAGAGACTGGATATTCCTTTTTTTATCTGCAGGAACTATACCCTTCCCAATTTTGTAGATTCATCCTCTTTGGTCTTTGTCTCCAGCTATTCCGGAAACACGGAGGAGACTTTGTCTGCCTTTGAAGATGCCACCCGAAGAGATGCCAAAATCATCTGCATAACCTCCAATGGAAAAGTGGAGGAAATCTCCTCTGAGGAGAAGATTCCCTGTGTTCGTCTTCCAAAAGGTTTCCAACCTCGTGCCGCCCTGGGATACTCCTTTGTGCCCATACTGGCATTGCTGGAAAGACTCGCATTCGTTCAGGGTGAAGAGGCAAACATAAAAAAAACCAAAGAATTCTTAGACGAGAACAGAAACAAATACCGAGTTGAAATTGATGCCGAAGAGAATGAAGCAAAAAAGCTTGCCACAAAGTTTCACAAGAAATTGCCCATAATTTACGCCTCCTGTGATCATTTCGATGCGGTCTCTACCAGATGGAAGGGGCAGTTATGCGAGAATGCCAAGATGCTTGCTTTCAATAACGTGTTTCCGGAGTTTAATCATAACGAGCTGGTGGGTTGGAAGGTATTATCAGATTATAGGGATGATCTGGTCGTGGTAATTCTTGAAGATAAAGAAGACCATCCACGCATCCAAAGAAGGATGGAGATCGTCAAGGAAATTATTGAAAAGCTAAAGGTAGAAGTGATAGATATAGAAAGCTGTGGACAAAATCTTTTGTCGCGAATGTTTTCCTTGATACAGTTGGGAGATTTTGTCAGCTTCTATCTGGCCGTGTTGAATAATGAAGACCCAACTCCAGTTAAGGTGATCGATTATCTGAAAAATGAGTTGGCAAAGCAAACATGAAGTATTGCTTCTGTCATTCTGAGTTCCCGCCGCAGGCGGGACGAAGAATCTAAAATCAGATGCTTCCCCCGCCAAAGGCGGGGTCAGCATGACAGGGAGGTAGTTTGTGTCCGCCAGGTTCCCTGACCTGGCGGAGAACTCCTAGATGGTTTTTATGGGTTTAACAGAATCTCACCTGTCGGGTCAGGGACCCGACAGGCACAGAAAGGTTTTAGTAGCCGCACCCTTCAGGGTGCGCAACTGGCGCAGGCCAAAGCTCATTTGTCCATTTGGATCC
>JAGMFA010000065.1 GCA_023127875.1 Candidatus Zixiibacteriota bacterium | reverse complement strand
GGCAATCTCCTGCTCTCCGTGAAGACGTTATCCTTAATGGGAGCGTATGCCATCCCCTCTGGGAGTCTCCGTCATCCCACCACAGTAATCGAAGATCCCGCCAAAGGCATGGAGGTATAAATAAAATGACACCTATACAAAGATTAAACTTGTCCGAACCTGGATCTCATTTGAGTCAACTGACCTGCGGAAAACTCAATCCATCATAAACTATATTAAAAAAGTCCCTCTTGGGTGTCCGATGCGAAGCATTCATACGAATATGTATCCGGTCATTACAAATTTCATATAAGAGGGGACCTATCAATTGGAGGGATCGGGATTGTGTCCCGGTGCCCTCACGAAATATCTGTGGCATTAGAACTCGCCTCAGACGATGAGGGCTTGGCGGAAAAGATATAATCAGAGGCGGGATAAATTCCCGCCCCTATACAGGATAAGCATGATTATAGACAAATGTGGGCGAAGAGCTGTACAAGATGCTCGATTGAGTTGGCGCTTCTTTTACTATCTTGAGAATTTTGAATTCGAGGTCACCCAATTCATGGAGTAGAGATGATTAAAGTCACTATACTCTCTTTGCCTAATCATCTCTGCCATTGGTCCACTTTGCTGGCATATTTTTCTAAAAGCCTTCCCGCTTCACCTTCTTCTGTTGCCTCGGCGAATATATGGAAGGAAGCTTTTCTGCGATCTGGCATCACCAGCACCCAGGAGTTGGTGTTTAGCACCCTCACTCCATCTATCAGTTCACGCATGCAATCTTCCGTGTATTTTGAAAGCTCCCTCATCACCTGTCCCTTTTTCCTCCAGGAGCAGGGAACTGTTCGCCTCACCATATGAAACTGATCCAGTTCCTTTCTCAGATCGGCTAGACTTTTCTTTTTGGGACCGGAAATCGAATTACCGTTTTTGGGGAGGAGTTCAAGGATTTTTGCCACGTTGAACATGGCATCAGCTCCTAATTGGAATCCGGGAAAGATGAAACCTCCTCGTGTTCCTCCCACAAAGTCGACTCCTAAATTGGAAAGCGCATCCATCATGGCTAGATGGTCGTTTCTCACCCGGATTACCTCTACACCATACGCGGCGGCGATTCTTTCCACCCCCATGGAAGCCACTACGGGAACAGCGATCTTGTGTGCCGGGGTGCAGCCTAAGAAAAGAGAGGTGACCATCAGAAGCAAAAGATCCGGCTGGATAGGCTCGCCTTCCTCATCCACCACCGTAAGCTTTTCCGCTCCCGGATCAAAAAGAAAGCCAACATCCGCATTAACTGATTTCACTATGGAGGAGAGCTGTTGAATGGATCGAGAAAGCTCCTCCTCTGAGCGAGAAAGTTTTTGGGGATCCAGATAAGCGTTCAAGGAGATGGCCTCACAGCCCAAGGCCCCGATGATGGAGGGAAAGATCTCACAGGCTCCCCCATTGGAGTAGTCAACAACTACCTTGAACTGTGCTTTTCTTATCTGTTGAGAATCTATCGCCCTTAAGAAATCCCGTCGGTAGGATTCGATCACCCGTTGGGGGAAATCTAGTTGTCCGGTCTCCTCCGGAGATGCTCTTCTGAAATCTTCCCGAAAGAAAAGCCTTTCCACCGACTTGGTTTTGAAGGTGGGCAGATCCCGCCCCCCTCCGTTGAAGAAAACGATATCGGTCTGCCTCGGGTCCAAAGGCGATCTCCTGGTATGTATCCCTCCCCGTTCTTTTCCGGACTTTAGTTCATATCTCACCACTGGAATTGGAAGTGTTCTTAAGTCGTTCACATTTACACCAGCGGAGAGAAGCCCACATATTAAAGCTCGGCTGATCATCCGGGAAGTGCTTCCCGCATCTCTGCTGGTGACCACGGTTGAGCCTTTACCTAACATAGCACCGTATGCCGCTCCCAGCTTGACTGCAAATTCCGGGGTCAGCTCCAAATTTCCTACTCCCATCACCTTGGCATCGGTGAAAAGCTCCCGATTCCACCTCTCTCCCCACACCAGACTAGATGAGAGGATAGAGCCTGCCTCCACCCGCTTTCCGGGCCACACCCTCACGTTGGCTTTAATTTTAGCACCTTTCTCGATGTGACAGTTTTCGCTTATGATGGCATTTTCAAAAATTACTGTCTCCTCTTCAACTGTGGCGTTGTTCGCCACAATAGCCTCAGTCAAAATGCTCCTTTTACCGATGGAGGCATCCTTCCAGATCACTGAACGATCCAGATTCACGTCCTCTCCAATTCGAACGTCCTCACCGATAACCGAATTGGATATGAAACAGTGGGAACCTATTTGGGCATCATGTCCTATGATTACCGTCCCTTTGAACTCAACCTTTTCCCCCACCGACACATTCTTTCCCACCCAGATACTGGCATGTTCGCGATGAAGCAAGTTACCACCAATATCTACTCTTACTCCTCCCTCCAGGATGTCCTGGTGCGCCTGAAAATATTCCTCTACGTTACCCACATCCCTCCAGTAATCTGGAGTGACAAAACCGTAAAGCTGTTGATTAGTGGAGAGCATATGAGGGAAAAGGTTTTTGCTGAAATCGAAGTTCTTCTTGCTGGGTGTTTCCTCCAGCACCTCCGGCTCCAGGATATATATGCCGGTATTAACCGTATCGCTGAATACTTCTCCCCAGGTGGGTTTTTCTAAAAATCTGGATATCTTTCCGTCCTCCTGGGTGATCACCACTCCGTAGGATAAGGGATTTTCCATGTGAGCAAGAACCATGGTCGCTTTGGCTTGATTCTTTTGGTGAAAATCACAGGCGGCTTTCAAATCAATGTCGGTTAACACATCTGCGGAGATGACCAGAAATCTTTCATTAAGCAAGCCTTCGGCATTTTTTACCGCCCCGGCGGTACCATAGTCCTCCTGAGCCTGAATGTATTCGATCCTCACCCCAAATTTTGATCCATCCCCGAAATAATTTCTTATGGTTTCTGCCTGAAAATAGAGCAAAACCACCAAATCGACCAGTCCATGCTTTTTTAAGAGATTGACCATATACTCCATCATGGGTTTGTTTGCCACATATACCATGGGCTTGGGAATACTGCAGGAGAGGGGTCTTAACCGAGTGCCAAAGCCCCCAGCCATAATTACCGCCTTCATCTGTTTGCTTCTCCTAAAGGGTTACTTTTTGTTGGGTTAGTTTCTTACTTTCAGTTTTAGCTCTTTGCTGCAGAATCGCCATAATGTGAGAAATTTCCAACGCTGAAGATAATTCATGCTTTCTGGGCGATCTTGATTGAACTTCTCCCACCCTTCCGCTGGCTTAAAATGACATCTGGAAATATCTGAATGACATCTCCAAAATTGCTAAATGGAAAATGCTTAATGTTTTCTCTCACACAGAACTTGTGTAGATCATTCTTGGCGAAGACGAAATCCGCCTCCCTTACCGCACACTTATCCGAGAGTCCGTCTCCGATATATACGACCTTTTGTTTTGTTCCCCTCAAGTTTTTCAGATGATACCTCTTGCAGTTTCCGCAATTTCCGCATCCCCGGTCGAAATAAGGGAATTCTGGTTTTAGTTTCCTTCCTTCAAACCTGAGAATGTTGGAATAAAAGGGAAGTTTTTCCAATCCGAACTTTTTTAAAATCAGCTTTATGTAAAAATCCAGTCCATCACTCAGGATCACCAACTTCAACCTCTCCCTTTTACAAAGATCGACAAAATCGGGGAATTTTCCATCAATTTTTTGAGAGAGGGCGAATTTTTTTAGTTCTGATTTGGTGAGCTTTATTAGTTCACATTCTTTCGTCAGACACTCTCTTGAGCTGATTTCTCCTTTCAGCCACTGGGATACGATCTTCTGGCTCTCTTTTTTTGAGAAAGTATCAAATAAATCTGCGCCCACATCATTCTGGGTGATGGTTCCGTCGAAATCGACTAAGACCAAGGGAGCTTTTGAATTTTCCATATTCACTTCCCTAAACTTCCATTCAATCTTTTTTGCCTGAGTCTTTAGGCTCAAAGAGGTCTCTGAAAAAGTGCCAGCCTTAAGGTGCAGAATTCACAAATTTGGCGGGCTAAGAGCCCCCAGACGGGAGCGTCTGCTGTCCGCTCGCCCTACGCGGTTGGGTATTAAATAACAGTAACTTTGTCCAGCGTAGGCGGGGTTCATCCTGAAGGGATTCACCCTGAAGGGCTCCCCACCCCGCAAAAATGACTTTTTCAGAGATCTCTTAAACAAAGCTTGGCACGATGGTAAACAGAAGTATTACCATCACTCCCAAAGCCACAGTGGCGTATCTAAAATCTTTCTCCCAAAGAAAGGATAAAACTGCAACTACCACCCTCAAGAAAGGGGTCAGCATCATCAGCAAAATTCCCAAATTGATAATGGCGGCCGGCTCCCCTTTAAGAAGATTCGAGAAAATATCAGAAAAATAGGGGCGGACTAAAGAGGTAAGATAATCCTCTGGCTGTGTTTGAAAGACTAATATCCCCAACCCCAGGATTAACAAGGCTGCGGCACAAAAAGAACCTATCAAAAGAATGGTGCCCACATAAGAGTAGACTTTTTCCTTTTTGTTTACCATAAGACCTCAAAATAAAAGATGGAGCCCGAATCCTTTAAACAGCATCTCCAGAGATAAGTACAAAAGAATAAATACGAATGCTTTCTTGAGATATTTTGCTTTGATCTTGGGAAAAAGACGTGATCCCAAAGTTGCCCCCACAAAGACTCCCAGCATGGTGGAGCCAGCCACCAGGGGATGGATCTCTCCTCTGGAAAAATAAACGAAGGCGCCGGCACTGGCGGTCACCCCGATCATGAAATTGCTGGTGGCTACTGCGGTCTTGAGTGGCACTCGCATTAAAAGATACATTACCGGAACCTTTATTATGCCACCCCCCACACCTAAAAGCCCGGAGATGTTCCCGGCAAAAAATGAAGCGCCCATGCCCAAAGGGAGATGATTTACTTTGTATGATCCTTCTCCATAGTTTAAATCGCCCGTGTTTCCCACCTCATCTCCTATGGATCCATCGGATTTTTTCTTAAACATTGTCCAGGCAGTGTAGGCCAAAAGAGCGGAAAAGAGGATAAAAAGAATCTGAGGTTTCATGATACCTGCCACCAACCCCCCGGCAATGGCGCCCAGCGTGGTTGCCAACTCCAGAGTCATCCCCAATCGTATGTCGGTGAGACGTTTTTTCACATACAAGCTTGCCGCTCCGGAGGAGGTGGCGATCACGCACACCAGGGAAACTCCAATGGCTTCCCGCATAGGCACTCCGAACACCAAGGTCAACATAGGAATGATAAGAACTCCGCCTCCTAAACCCAAAACTGACCCCATAAGCCCGGCAAACATCCCACCCACTGCCATGAACAAAAAATCCAACATACTGTCCTTTTTAGTTGCGTCAGGAGCTTTTCTCCTGACGCTTTAAAAGGTGTCAGGACTGAGCAGGGTGACCGAGAACTCCCATAGTGTCATTCTGAACGGAGCGAAGAGGAGTGAAGAATCTCGGTTTTATGCGGGTTGAGACGCGAGATTCTTCGCCCTTACGGGCTCAGAATGACAATTCTCGGTCAGCCTGTGAGGTCCTGACACAACATAAAAGCTCACACTGTTGGTCAGGGGTTCCCTAACCCCCGACCGCTTGGGTTCGGGGTGGTGAAGACCCCCAAGACGGGAGGGCATCCCGAACCAACATTTTGGACCTCACCCCCTGCCCCCTCTCCATGAAATGGAGAGGGGGAAAAAGGGGGAGAGGTTTTTCTGAATGATCTTATTATACTCTTGAAAGTTTCGTAAATCAAAGAACCGTTGGATATTGCAATCATTTTGAAGTAAGCAATTCCTTATACTCCTCCGGATTGGACAGAATCTCAATCGCCTTTTTGATCTGGGGGTGGTGTTTAAACCACACTCCCTCATACTTGGCGTTTTGCCCGTAAAGCTTGACTAAAATGTTTTCCTTTATTTCGGATTTTAGATACTCCCTGGGTTTAGCAAAATCATTTTCCTTTTCCGCCTTTAAAAGCTTTTCCAATTCGGCTATTTGCTGATTTACCGCCTCGGATCTTTCCTCTTCGGTCACCGCCTCCTTCAGTTTTTCCAGCTCCAGCTCGGATGAGGTCTGATAGTTGAACTCCTTGGTCTTAAGAAATTGTTTGAATTCAGAAAGCATGGCATCGTTCACCACAAAACCTCTGGGCAGTTTGGAATGTGTGGCGGTGTAGTGGACAGCGAAATCGAAAAATGAGAGCTTAGCCAAGAGATTATATTCCAAAGGCGATAGATCTTCATAGTGGACCACCACGTCTGGTGCGATTCCTCCGCCACCATACACCTCCCGTCCCCCCTTGGTGAAAAACTTTTGTTTTTCCTGGGTGGAATCCGACTCATCCTTTTTTGCCTCTGAATTCTCCTCCATTGAAGTTACACTGCTCTTTAAATTCTCTGGTTTTTGAATGCTTCTCCCAGAGGGGATATAATACTTGGCAGTGCTTAGCTTTAAACCAGAACCATCTTTCAGTTTAATCACACTCTGCACCAGTCCCTTTCCAAAGGTGGTATCTCCGATTATTACTCCTCTATCCCAGTCTTGAATGGCTCCTGCCACGATCTCCGATCCGGATGCCGAACCCTCATCCACCAGCACCGCTAAAGGAAGTTCGGGAAAAAGAGGTTTGCCGAATGAATAGTGCTCTTTATTCTGACTTTTCGCTTTTCCTTTAGTCTCCACCACCAGTCTGGCTGGCTCAAGGAAAACACTGGCGGAGGCAACGGCTTGAGAAAGAAGTCCACCCGGATTTCCCCGCAGGTCCAGAATCAAGCCTTTGATGTTTTCTCGCAGAAGCTCACTTACCGCCTCCCTGAGTTCGTCGGCCGAAATATCGGAGAAACGATTCAGCCTGACGTAGCCGATTCCTTCACCAGCTACGCCATAATAGGGGACTGCTCTTATGGAGATCACGTCTCTTTCGATAGCGTACTCCATTGGTTCACCGATCCCTTCCCTTTCAATGGTGATATTAACCACGGTCCCCTTCTTTCCCCTGAGTTTTTTTACCGCTTCCTCCACGGTGATGCCTTCAGTGGAGGCACTTTCAATCTTTGTAATCCGGTCCCCTGCTTGAATTCCCATTCGCTCAGCCGGGGTGTCCTCCAAGGGGGAGATGACTGTAAGCCATTCGTCCTTGATGGCAATCTCTATCCCCAATCCCTCAAACTGACCGTGAGTGTCCTCCAGCAGGGCATGATACTGTTTTGGATCCAGATACTCCGAGTATGGATCCAGAATACCCAGCATTCCCTTAATTCCAGCTTTAATCAAATCCTCAGAATCGATGTCCTCCATATAGTGGGAGTTTACTACCGAAGCCACCTGACTGAATTCCTCTAAATTTGCGTAAAGATTGTCGGTCAAGGCATAAACCAGCCCCCCGATCAAAAGCCCGATTATGGCAACCACAAAAAACAGGGCACCTTTTTTGATTTTTATGTATTCTCCCAGCATTATCAACCTCCAGAGATTTTGCTCATTCTATTTAGATCATTTTAAATTTAGTTGTTACGACTGAAAATTTTTCATCCCAATGTCCTATAAAGTAAACACCACCCTAAATTGCATTGTTTTTGTAGTTGCTCGATTTATGGTTCGTCAAGCTCACCATCCTGAGCCTGTCGAAGGATCGAGCCTTTAAAAAACGCCCAATGAATTGGGCAACTACAAAAGTTGAAGCTCTGGTTGGGGCAGGGGTTTAACCCTTCAGGGCGAGCCTTCAGGACGAGCCCCTGCCCCAACACAACGCGATAAATCCAGCATCCACGCTCGATTTATCTACCTCATTTAACTTTTGACCTGTTTGATTTACTCAAAAAAGAATCCACCACCTTTCTCACCTTTTGCCAGGTTTTGTCTATATTCTCAGTCCCATCCACCACTTTTATTCTTTTTCTGTTCTGCCGGGCAATGCTTTTAAACCCCTCCCTTATCCTCTGATGAAATTCAAATCTTTCCCTTTCCAGACGATCTTTTTTTCTATTCTCCTTCTTTCTTCTTTTAAAAGACGTCTTAACCGGTACATCTAAAAGTATGGTCAAGTCAGGCAAAAGCCCGAATGTGGAGATATGGTTTAAGTGTTTTATCATTTTCTTGTTTAGACCCCGCCCATAGCCCTGATAGGCTAAGGAAGAGTCTGAGTATCTATCACAGATAACCACTTTGCCCTGTTTTAAGGCGGGCAAAATCACCATCTCGGTAAGTTGAGATCTGGCGGCTTCATACAGCAAAAGCTCGGTTAAGGCAGTCATCTCTGAATTTTTTCTACTCAACAGTATTTTTCTAATTCTTTCCGCTATCCTATCTCCTCCCGGTTCCCTTACCAGAAGAACCTTATAACTTTTTCTTCGGAGGTAGGAGCCAAGCCTTCGCGCCTGGGTAGTCTTGCCACAGAAGTCTATCCCTTCAAAAGTTATGAAAAATCCAGCCATGTCCCAATCTCAAGATCAAAAGCTACCAGAGAAAATAAAGAGGTGGTGTAAGATTTCAACCACCTCTCCAAAATACTTCAGCTATTTTTCAAAGGAGTTCTATCTTTTCACCGCTCTCTTATTCTTCAAAGACGCCACCCTTTTTACTTTTTTTCTATGTTTTTGAATAAACTCTTCTGTTAGAATGCGGGCTTCTTCATCAGTATATTGCTTGGGCGGCGACTTCATGAAATAGGAAGATGGAGCATCCATGGCTCCGGAGAGCTTGTGATTTAATGCCAATTTGCAGCATCTCACCGCATCTATCACCACTCCGGCGGAGTTGGGAGAGTCCCATACCTCTAATTTAAACTCCACATTCAAGGGGACATCACCGAAGGTTCGCCCCTCCATCCGTATGTAAGCCCATTTCCGATCAGTCAGCCAGGCCACATAATCGGAGGGTCCAATGTGCACATTGGTAGCACCTATATCGTAATCCAGTTGTGAGGTAACCGCATTGGTCTTGGAAATCTTCTTGGATTCCAGCCGGGAACGCTCCAGCATATTCAAAAAGTCAGTGTTTCCCCCAACGTTGAGTTGGGAGGTTCTCTCCAGCTTCACTCCTCTTTCCCGGAAAAGCCTGGTCAAGACCCGGTGGGCAATGGTGGCTCCCACCTGTGATTTGATATCGTCGCCGATCACCGGCAGGCCTCGATCGATGAAACGCTTATGCCAGTATTTTTCCCTGGCGATGAAGACCGGGATACAGTTGACGAAGCCACAGCCAGCGTCCAAAACCTGTTCTACATACCATTTTGTTGCCTCCTCACTTCCCACCGGAAGATAGCTGACCACCACATCCGTTTTAGTTTCCTTGAGTATCTTAACTATATCTGCGGTAGGACCGGGAGCTTTTTGAATTATCTTGGAAAGATACTCTCCTAATCCATCATGGGTCATCCCCCGGTGGACCGGAATCCCTAAACGAGGCACCGAAGAGAATTTATATGTGTTGTTGGGATAGGTGAAGATGGCTTCGGAAAGATCCTTTCCTACTTTGTTTTTATCAATATCAAAGGCGGCAGAAAACTCGATATCTTTTATGTGATACCCCCCTAAATTGACGTGCATCAATCCGGGGACAAAATCTTTTTCCTTTGCATTCTTATAATATTCCACCCCTTGCACGAAAGAGGAGGCACAATTCCCCACGCCGATTATTGCAACCCTAACCTTATCCATATCTCCTCCTTTCGACTATAACCTGTCCATGGTTTGGCTAAACATAGATTATCGCCTGAATCAATTTATTTATTTTCCAGTTTCTTAATTTCATTTCGAATGAAGATCACCCTCTGGATCACGGTGATATTGGCGAAGATGGCGATGAACCAGATGGTAGCTATCACAATGTATATCCCGATTCCAGGGATGGCACCCAGAAGGGATCCGATAGCTAAGTAGGTTATCCTCTCCTCTCTCTTCATAAGTCCCACCTTACACTTAATCCCCAATCCCTCTGCTCTTGCCCGGGTGTAGCTTACCATAAAGGAGCCGGCGATGGCAAAAATTATCGGGTAGACCACGTGAATATGCTTATCATAAAAAAAGACAGCCAAGCCTAAGAAAAGCAGGACCTCCGAATACCTGTCGACGGTGGAATCTATAAGAGCACCGAATTTTGACATTCGGTTGGTCTCTCGGGCTAACCTCCCGTCCAACACATCACAGACGCCCGCCAGCACCACCATCACTCCAGCGGAAAAAAAATACCCTTGCCGATAAAAGTTGAAAGCCAAGATGCTGATCGCCAAACCAGAGAAAGTAATAACGTGTGGATGGACCCTCAGGTTTATCAAAAACCTGGCGATGGGCTCGATCACCGTCGCAAAACCGTTGACCCAGTGCTTGTTTAAAAGTTTAAGCTCTATCATATCATGGATTTCCGCACATTTCTAACTCTAAGATCAAAACCTCTCGATTGTTTTACCTCTTATAATATCAGTCCGATCTGGCTAAGTCAAGCGAAATTTCTTTTTCCACCATTTCTTGACTTGGCATGGTGCTCTTCTTGAGCAGTCTATCGCATAAAAGGATGCTTCCCACTCCCACCAGAAGCCCGGCCACCACATCAGAAACATAATGGAAGCGACCATAGACCGTGGCAACCAGAAGGCTTGCCACCAAAGGGGAAAGCAAATAATATAAGAGACGATGATGCCTTCTGGCATATACCACAACCACCAGCGCCACCGCCACATGAGAACTGGGCATGGCTGCCCCTTGAATTCCCGCTATGCCTATCAAACCCTGGGCCAGAGAGGTAAAAAAACCACCGTTTATCTCCACCTGATGGATACTTGCCAGGGCGAATCGGGGACCCTCCACCGGAAAAAATAAAAATCCCAAATATGAAATATAGAAAGCTACTGCTGAAGTGAAAAGAAGATCATCGAATTCTTTGATCTTATTGCTGAAGAAAAGCCCCACCCCCAAAACCGCCAGAAGAAAATAATAAAAACAATAGGAAAACATCAGATATTCGTTCAAGCCCAAACAGATGAATTTCTGCATCCACACGGTTGGGTAGACACCAAAAAGCGCCATCTCCAACCGGTTGATCAGAGGATCGAAAATTTGGGGGAAAATCAGGTGAACTAAATGTCTGGTCTCTTCATAAAGCAGGATAAAGAATAGCAGAGGATACCAGTGGCGGAAAAAGAATGTCCACTGGCTGGCCTTATGATTCAACCCATGCGCCATAAGAACCACCGCCACACAAATGCCCAGATTAAAAGCTATATAAGTTATCCAGTTGGAGAGATTAGCATGAAAGATCAATATTACAAGGCTCAAAGCCGCCATGTAAATCAAAGTAGCTTTATCCACCAGAAGATAGTTGCTGTCTTTTTTGTTTGTCATCGTATCCCAATTGACTGAAGATACTCTTAAATTCAAAGTTGTGTCAGGACCTAGTCCTGACACGATCCGAGCGTCAGGAGAAGCTCCCGACGCAACGAGAAATATATGTGTTTTGGTAGCCGCAGGCTTTAGGAGCTGTT
>JAGMFA010000064.1 GCA_023127875.1 Candidatus Zixiibacteriota bacterium | reverse complement strand
CCATCCTGACCTGTAATTCCTGTGATTAACGCCTTCATATTCCTCTCTTTCTGATTTAGGTTTCGCAAAATATAATAGCTCACTCACGATAAGTCAATCTTTTTCCAGAACTAGTTTGCGTCCACTGATGCGGTATGATTAACTTATTCTCCCTGTTCGAAACAGAGTTTTTGACTTTTTTTCTAACCTATGCGAAGAGACCTGCAAAGATGCCAACCTTGCCAAAGCCGGGATGACACAGAGACCTAATCTTTCCCATCCCAAAACCAATTTACTCCTCCTCCAGTGCTAATGAAAGAAAAATTTCACAATTTATTATAACATACCAAATATCTTTGTGCTAAAGCTTTAAAAAAGCCGAAATGGGGGAAGGATTTGCTGGAATGTTAAATCTCAAGATCCAGTGATATGAAAGTATGGTTCTCACCTGTGGATTTGAGTTTGGACCCAGACTTCTTGAAAGACAACGGTGATGATCTCTCCTCTTTTTATATATCTGCGGTTTTTTCTTCTGTTACACCGGGATTCTGCAACCAGGATGCCTGTGTAAATTTTATACTTTCCAAGCATTAAAAATCCATTGGACAAAATCCGAGAACAATAAAAATTTGAGGGGAGAAATTCAGTCCAGCAACTAATTCGGGTTAGGTGTTGAGTGTTGGCAAATAATCTTGACAAATTTAGTAAACATTTTTATGTTTCTACCGTAATAGTATGAGCAGGTGAAAGATGAATATATCCACACGAGGAAGATACGGTTTAAGGGCGCTTTTGGAGATTGCGGTTCAGTCGGATGAGGAGCCGGTAACCATAAAAAACATCAGTCAAAGACAGCAGATGTCGGTTACCTATCTGGAGCAGATACTTCATAGGCTGAAGAAGGCGGGGATCGTGAGAAGCGTCAGAGGTGCCAGAGGCGGATACGTGTTAGCCAGAAAGGGAGATAAGATAACGGTGAGCCAGATCATCAATGCTTTAGATGGTCCTATCTCCATCTCCTATTGTGATTCACCCCAGTTAAAAGAGAGAAGTTGTATCGGTCCTCAAGCCTGCGTTTCCCGGATCCTGTGGAAAAGGTTGGAAAACCTTATCGAAGACACCCTTTCTAGCGTGACCTTAGCTGATATGAGAAAGCAGGTTCTGAATCTAAAAAGTTTGAAGCTTTCTAACCATCGGAGGAAAGAATGAGGAAAATTTATCTGGATCATGCCGCCACCACACCCGTGCGATCTGAGGTTTTGGAGGCGATGTTGCCATACTTTAAAGAGAAGTTCGGAAATGCCTCCAGCATTCATGGATTTGGCAGGGAAGTCAAGGTTGCTTTAGAGGAGGCAAGGGAGAAAGTGGCACAGATCATCGGTGCATCACCCAGCCAGATCTTTTTTACCAGCGGTGGGACTGAGTCTGATAATCTGGCTATTAAGGGGACTGCTCTTGCTAACAGAAAAAAGGGTAAACATATAATCACCTCTAAAATTGAACATCATGCTATCCTGGAGAGCTGTAAATTCTTAGAAAAAGAGGGATTCGAGGTTACCTATCTTCCGGTGAATTTCCAAGGTCTTGTTGATCCGGAGGATTTGAGGAAAGCTATTCGTGATGATACAACTTTAGTATCTATCATGTACGCCAACAACGAGGTGGGGACCATCCAGCCGATTGAAAAGCTTAGCAAGATCGCCAAGGAGAAGGGGGTTTATTTTCATACGGATGCGGTTCAAGCTGTTGGGAAGATACCAACAGAGGTGCAGAAGTTAAATGTAGACATGCTTTCCATGTCCGGTCACAAGATTTACGGTCCTAAGGGAGTGGGAGCTATCTACATCAGAAAGGGCGTCCGAATTACGCCCTTATCTCATGGCGGTCATCATGAACGTTCCCGCAGGGCGGGGACAGAAAACGTGCCAACCATCGTTGGCTTTGCCAAAGCATTAGAATTGACGGTCGGGGAGATGGAAAATCAGAATAAGCATCTTAGAAACCTTACAGAAGCATTTTATAAGAAATTGATTGAATCTATTCCCGACGTGGTTTTGCATGGGGACTTAAACCGGCGTATACCCAACACCTTAAACCTCTCCTTCAAAGGGGTGGAGGGGGAGTCTGTCATTTTAAGCCTTGATATGAAGGGAGTGGCGGTGGCATCAGGATCAGCCTGCACCTCCGAAACCTTAGAGCCGTCTCATGTTCTTTCCGCCATGGGGGTTGCTCCAGAGATCGCTCAGGGAGCCATTAGATTCAGCTTTGGAAGAGATAACACCATGGAGGATGTGGAATATGTAGCGGGCATCCTGCCGGAAATCGTGCAAAGATTAAGATCCATGTCACCCCTTTACGCTAAAAAAGAATAAAAGAAAAAATGTAGGAGAGAAAATGTATAGCCCAAAGGTAATGGAGCATTTTCAGAATCCCCGCAACGTGGGAGAAATCGAAGATGCAGATGGTGTGGGAGAGATCGGGAATCCGGTATGCGGGGACATAATGAAGCTTTACATTAAAGTCAAAGACAATCGAATCGTTGACGCTAAATTCAAAACCTTCGGCTGTGGCGCAGCCATAGCCACCTCCAGCATGGTGACTGAACTGGTGAAAGGTAAGACCTTGGATGAGGCTGAAAATATCTCTAGAGATACGGTAGCAGAAGCATTGGATGGCTTACCCCCCATCAAGATGCACTGCTCCAATCTGGCGGCAGATGCCCTGGGTAAGGCCATAGAGAATTATAGAAGCAAAAGAAAAGTGAAAGAGCAAAAATGAAGAATCTAAATTTTTGCACTCTCTGAATAGAAAAATCTATTTAATAATTATTGGGGAATGTAGCGGAAGGTTATTTGTTCATTTGAATCTCAGTTGAGTCAAATGACCATAGGAACTCAGATGAGCTTTAGCCTTCCATCGTTATTATGGAGACCTTCCTTCGAGGACCTCAGGACGAGGAAGGTCTCCGCTACATATTTAAGATTGCACCAATAGGTAAAAATTTCCATTTCAACCAGAATCAAACTTCCCCTCTCATGGTAGTGGTCAACTAAAGACAGAATTATGGAGAAGAACCTAAAAGACCAAAGCCCGCTGGTGGTGGTGGCGATGAGTGGAGGAGTGGACAGTTCGCTGGCGGCTTTTTTACTGAGCCAAAAAGGCTACCAGGTTGTGGGAATCTCCATGAAGTTATGGGATTTCAAGGAGGTGGATGGAGAATCTCACCCGGACGGACGATGCTGTTCTTCAGAAGCGTTAAATGATGCCCGCGCAGTTTGCCAGATGATGGGAATTCCTCACTATGTGGTAGATATAAGAGATGATTTCAAAAGGGAGGTCATCTCCAACTTCGTGGATGAATATATCACAGGGAGAACACCCAATCCATGCATAATCTGTAACACCAAGATCAAATGGGGAAGCTTATGGGAAAAAGCTGAGTCATTAGGAGCAAACTTCATTTCCACCGGACATTACGCAAAAATCCGATACGACCAAGACACCAAAAGGTTTTTGCTGTTAAAAGGAATCGATCCAAACCGCGATCAATCTTATGCCCTATGGGGACTTTCCCAAAAGGATTTGAGCCGGACTGTCTTCCCCTTAGGAGAGCTGACCAAAAAACGTGTCAGGGCATTGGCAAAAGAGCACAGCTTGAAAGTTGCAGAAAGAGAGGAGAGTGAGGAGATTTGCTTCGTGACAGATGATGATTATCCCAGATTCATAAAGGAATGGATTGACAGTAAGGGTCAAGAGTCAAGAGGAAAAGGTCAGGGGAAAAAGATCCAGCCAGGACCCATCTTTAACTCGAAAAGGGAAAAAATAGGTGAACATAAGGGACTTCCATTTTACACCATCGGGCAAAGAAGAGGTTTGAAGATCGCCATGGGGAAGCCCTTGTACGTGGTGCGAATCGATGCAGAAAAAAATGCCATATATGTGGGCGAAAATGAGGAACTTTTCAAGTCGTTATTTGTAGTGACTGGTGTAAACTGGATAGCTTTTGACAATTTAGACCAAGAGATAGATTGCGAAATAAAGATCAGGTATCAACACATTCCTCAAAAGGGTAGAATTTCTCCATTGACGGAGGGTCAGGTTATGGTTAAATTCAATCAGCCGGAGCGCGCCATCACTCCGGGACAGTCTGCGGTGTTTTATCAGGGAGAGGTGGTTCTGGGTGGAGGGGTAATAGAGAGAATGATCAATGGATGAAACGGTCAACGGATTGAACGGATTCAACGGATAGCTGGGTAAGTGGATTTTGTTTTTTGGTGTAGAAGAAGGTTTTATACTTACTATATACTCTGGAGAAGATCAAAATTCATATATCTCTGAAGAGGGGACAGAATGAAAATGAGTAAAGGATTAAGGATTTTGATTGGGGTTGTTGCCGGAGTAATCATACTGATTATTCTGGCCTCTGTGATGGTAAAGATTATTTTCACCAAGGAGAAGCTTCTTTCTTTGTTGGTTCCGAGAATTGAAGAAGCACTCAAAAGGGAGGTAGAAATTGAGGATGTCACGGTCTCCATCTTCGGCGGTCTGGGGGCGGATGTAAAGGGGATGAGGGTTTTGAATCCATCCGGATTTGTTCAAAAGGAACTTTTTAAATTTGATCAGCTTTCCATCCGGGTCAAATTCTTGCCCCTTTTGCGCAAAAGAGTAGAGATCAAAAAATTGATACTGGAGAGTCCGGAGATTAATTTGGAAAAGAATAAAGAGGGCGGCACCAATTTTGAAGATTTGACCAAAAGCGAGGGCGGGGCTATTGTTATACCTGTAGCTTTTGATCAGTTACAGATAAAAAATGGTAAGATTCTCTATATAGATAACAAGGATCCAAAGAAGATCGTCTTGCATCAGTTGGAACAGACCGCCAAACTCTCCTTAGACGAAAAGATGGAGAATGCAAAAATCACCGGCAAAATCACGGTGGACCAGATCGAGTTGAATCTACCCGGGTATAAAGGGACACTTCCTCCGCTTAAGTTTTCCCTGGAACATGATATAAATCTAAATATGCCTGAAGACTTCTTAGATATAAAATCACTGAAAATCGGCATTGCAAAAGTAAGTTTGGATGTGAAGGGAAGTGTGGAAAAAGTAAGCACCACTCCTATTTTGAATTTGACGGTCGAATCGGATAAGATCCAACTGGAAGATATATTTGCCTCTTTGCCCAAAGAGGAGTCTTCCCCCTTAAATCAGATCACCACCTCGGGCAATCTCACCATATCAGCTTCTTTTCAGGGAGGGACAAAAGCAAAGCTTCTTCCGCAAATACAGGGAAAGATTACTTTCCAGAAAGTAAAAGTTGACTTTGTTGATGTGCCTCAACCGTTTAACATGCCCTATGGGGAGATAAATTTCGACAGTCGCAGTTTGAGCTTTTTTTCGTCTGAGGCAAAATTGGGAGAGGTTCCCATGGAGCTTAAGCTGGTGATTGAGGATTTCTCCGATCCAAATCTCACTTCAGAGTTAAAAACCAAAATGAACCTTGCCCTGGTAAGTGAATTCGTCAGTTTGCCTGAAAAAACCAATCTGTCAGGACAGGCAGATATAAATGTTAAAGCCTACGGCAAGATAAAAAAAATAGAAAAAATGAACCTTTCCGGGCGAGTTGACTTACAAAAAGCGGAAGTGGCCACTCCGGCTCTGGGAGTTCCTATTAGAAATCTGAACGCCGGCATCTTGTTAAAAGGAGGAGATATTGACATCTCCGACTTGAGCTTGTCCTTGGGTAAGTCCTCATTGAATCTTCAGGGAAAAGTCTACGGAGCTGTCCCCTATTTTCTGTCACCGGGAAGGGAAAAACCTCTTTTCAGTTTTAGTCTTGACTCTCGCTTTCTGGACTTAGATGAGGTTTTTCCAATCTCGGAGAAAGTTAACGCAGAGGAAGAAACTCCAGGTGCAGATAGCATCCTTTTGCCGGACATCAACGTTGGTGGGCAGGTCTCCATTCAAAGAGCCATCTTTAGAGAAATGGAATTTAACAATCTTTCTGCCAGTTTAGATGTTACCGACGGTGTGTTACGCCTGGATAATATAATTGCTGAGGTCTTCTCCGGTTCGGTGGGGGGTGAGGTGAGCTGTAATTTAAACGATATAGAGCACATACAATACGATATGAATTTGACAGCCAATCAGATTGAGGCAAACGATTTTCTTTCCCGGTTTACCTCTTTTGATGATCGCCTTTTTGGCAAGCTGAATCTGAATGCTAACTTCTCCGGAAAAGGCAACCGGGTGGAGGACATTCAAAAGACTCTTGTGGCCAACGGAACCGCTACCTTCGAGAACGGGAAACTAATTAACTGGGAGCTTTTGGACAGATTGGCAACTTTGTTGAAGATCAAGAGTTTTAAGGAGCAAGACATTAAAACCTTGCGGAATTCCTTTAGAATCCAAGAGAGACGGGTATGGTTTGACGATTTCTCTGCCACCACTAAAGATGGCGATTTTGAGTTGATAGGGTCTGTGGGACTGGATGGATCTTTAGATTACATGTTGACTGCGGTTCTTTCACCTGAACTCTCTTTAAGATTCGATGCTTTAGGCGATCTTTCGGATTATCTCAAAAACGAAGAGGGAAGGGTGGTTTTAGATATTAAAATAAGCGGCCCTGCCAAAAACCCGGAGTTTGCTTTGGACACCTCCAAGGCAGAAAAGAAATTCAAAGACCAAATGAAAGCAAAAGTCGAAGAAGAAAAAGATGAATTAAAAGATCAGTTGAAAGAGAAAGCCGAAGATTTGTTGAAAGATTTATTTAAAAAGAAGAAAAAATGATGTGAAAGATCGTGACGAACGATGGATGACGAATAAAACCATGGCGAATGACGGATGGGAAGCTGTAGCCGCAACCTTCAGGTTGCGTTAATGTGGAGCGCAGGATACAAACTTGTCATGCTGAGTGAAGCGAAGCGTCTCACCCGTTGGTAACGGACGCCTCGTCCGTTACCAATGAATCTGGTTTTTCCCTCACGGACAGGGTTCCCGTTCAGGATGAATCCGTGACGAACAAGGGAGCAGATTGAAAAAGTGAAAAGGAATATTGAAAGAGTTTCCCAACAGATGAAACAGATGAAAAAGGGAGTTAAGGCGTAAGCCTTTTATAAAATCCTTACGGGTTAACTTCTCGAAGTAGGAGGATAAAATGACAAAGATTTTCGGCAAGCGGATTAAACGGGAATTGCTCTGGACACTTCTCGAAGCAGTTATCAAAACAATTGGTATACTGGTTGTTTGTTTGCATTGTGCCTGGGCAAGCCAATTCGCAACAAAAAGATCTATCGCAGGTGAAAGGAATATTCAAGATTATCTCGATGGTTTACCCCAAACCAAAAACGCAGAGCTGAAAAGGCTTTTTGAAAAAGGTTATTCCTTGTATGAAGACGAAAAATATGTTGAAGCCATAGGTCCTTTTCAGGCATGCTTAAAACTAAAAACCGAGGACAGCGAAAGAGAAGCTCTTTTAATTCTAATTGGTAATGCCTTCTATACACTTGGTAAGCTTAAAGAAGCCGAAGATCATTATCAAGAAGCTCTTCTAATTGGAAGGAGAATAAAAGACAAAAAAGGCGAAGCAAGTTCCTTAGGCAACATGGGTCTGATCTATCAAGCAAAAGGTGATCTGGATCAGGCTTTGAAGTATCATCAGGAGGCCTTGGAGATTGATAAAGATATAGGTTACAGGCAGGATGAGGCAAGTACTTTGGGCGACATCGGTAATGTCTATTATCTTAAAGGTGATCTGGATCAGGCTTTGAAGTATATGAATGAGGCTCTAAAAATATTTGAAGACATAGGGATGCCGGAGCAGATTGGGAAAGTGAAAAGGAATATTGAGAGGGTTTCCCAACAGATGAAACAGATGAAAAAATAAATGACGAATGATGGATTAAAGGCAATATTATTCACAGCTGATGAAGCAGATTAAGCGGACGAAAGCAGATAAGAAACGGTGACTTCACCCCCTAAACTGTTCGGACGGGGGTTGCTCCCCCGTCCAAAGATGGGGCTGGGGTTCAACCCCAGCCCCCAACAAGCAAGGGAGAGGTGTAATTAGGTAGCCGCACCCTTCAGGGTGCGAGAAGAACGCAAGCTGACATTCGCCCTGAAGGACTCAGTCCGAAGGAAGCCTGCGGCTACCAGTTTTCTGAATACATGGAGACGCTTTTGTCCTTTAGGTTTATCAAACAGATGGTGGAATAATCCAGTCGAAAAGATGAATGAGGCATTTAACCCATATAATTAACATCCTGGTTTTCGTTGTTTTTTTCTTTCCCCAATTTTCTTTTTCCCAGGCTAACATAAGCGCTCCCCATTTTGACGTTCACGCCCATGATCAGAATCTGGCTCAAGAGGTAAGGGTCATATTAGAATCCTCCTACCAGAAAATCTCTGACTTTTTAGAGGACTCCTTGACAGATTCGGTGAGCGTCTATGTAGCAGACACCGAGGATGAGTTCGGTTCGATGTTGGGAGGCAGTTTTCCAGAATGGGGGATAGGGTGCGCTATTCCCCATCGTAATTTGATCGTTTTAAAATCCCCTCTTAAGTTTAAATACTACCGCCCCTTTTCTCAGGTGGTCACCCATGAGTTAGCCCATATATTCTTAGGAAAGCTCTCAGGAGAGGGGAGAGTCCCTCGCTGGCTGGATGAGGGATTTGCCATGTATCAATCTCAGGAGTGGAGGATCGGGCAGGATGTGGCTGTGGCACGTGCGGTCTTGACCGGTTCTGTTCTTCCCTTAACCCAAATAGAGTCAGTAAACGCATTCCGGGAAAGCAAAGCTCAATTGGCATATACGGAAAGCTTCTTGGCGGTTTCCTATCTTTATGGCGAATATGGAGAAGGAACTGTCAAAGAGATAGTGACTCATCTGGCAAGCGGCACCAGCATGGATTTAGCATTCATGAGAACCATTGGCTCAAATTATCTTTCCTTTCAAATGGAGTTTGAAAAATATATCAAAGAAAAATACAATTGGGTAAGCTTTTTTGGTGATACTTTCCTCCTCTGGATCGGGCTTGCTTTCTTGGTTGTATTTCTCTATCTTGTCAAGAGAAGACATGGCCGGAAGACCTTGAAAGAATGGGAACTGGAAGAACAAAAGATGGAAGAAACCGGTGAATTTCCCGATGATCAAGTACCGGATTGAATACTGGATTACTTATCTCGTAGGCGCGTTGGCCCGGATCATTCCCTATCGTCTGGCACTTGTTTTGGGATCTTTTCTGGGATGGCTGGCTTTTGATGTCTTGAGGGTGAGACGAAAAGTAACTTTGATCAATTTAAAAAACTCATTGGACAAAGGAAAGGATGAGTTGGCAAAAATCGGACGCAGAGCTTACCAGAATATCGGAAAATCTATGGTGGAGTATTCGTTGTTTCCTTCTTTAGGTAAGGAAAAAATACTGGGGATGGTGGAATTTGAAGGGACTGAGAATTTCGATGAAGCGTTGAGAAAGGGAAGAGGGGCAGTTCTGGTGGCAGGGCATTTTGGCAGTTGGGAGTTGATGGGGGCGGCCACAAGACAAAAAGGATATCCGGTTGATTTTCTGGTGGGCGAACAGCATAATCTTTTGATAGATGATCTAATGAATGATTATAGAAGATCGGTGGGAATTGGAATAATCAAAATGGGAGCGGCGGCTAAAGGAGTTATCAGAGCCTTGAAGAATAATCGCTTTGTGGCTATGCTCTCGGATCAGGATGCTGGTGGTGATGGAACGGTGGTGGAGTTTTTTAATCGCCCGGCCTCAACCCCCAAAGGACCGGCGGCTTTCGCCTTAAAATTGGACGTCCCCATCATCATGGCATTCATCATCAGGGAAAGTCAAAAAAAGCAAAGAGTAATCATAGAAAAGCCAATCTTTGTTGAGAAAACCTCTGATAAGGACGATGATATTCAAAGATTAACCCAGGCTTATACCCAGGTGCTGGAAGAATATATTCGCAAGTATCCGGATCACTGGTTCTGGCCTCATCGCCGGTGGAAAAGCACCACCAAAGAATATTAAAGGATAAGCTGTCAACGGATTAAGCGGATTGAACGGATGGGAGTTTACTAGACAAAAAGATTGCAAGAAGGCTGACCATTTGGCCCCCCTCTCCATCCCTCGAATAGCTCAGGACGGTAAGTCTTCGAATCTGAGCAACCTTGGAGTCGAAGACAGACCGAAGGACGAAGTCGAACCGTGAAATGGAGAAGGGAAGCAAGGGGGGAGAGGTAAAAAAGAGAAGATTCTTTCAAGTCAAATCAGGATGTCCGCAGGTCAGTTGTTCATTTGAATCCATAGGAACTCAAATGAGATCCATAGGAAATGAAACCTAAGCGAATTCTGATCATTCAGACTGCCTTTATAGGGGATGTCATACTCAGCACGCCTCTGGTTAAATTTTTAAGAAAGACCTTCCCCAATTCATTTATCTCTTTTTTGCTTATTCCCGAAACGAAGAACGTTCTGGAAAACAATCCCCATCTAAACGAGGTTTTGGTCTACGATAAAAGAAAGAAAAGGGGGATTGGAAGTTTCCTTCAAATCAGGACCAAGATCAGAGAAAGAAGATTTGATTTAGCGGTGATACCGCACCGGTCTTTGCGGAGCGCTCTTTTAACCTATTTTTCCGGAATACCAGAAAGGATCGGCTTTGACAAAAGTGCAGGTTCCTTTCTTTTTACCCATAAGGTGGTTTATCCTCTTAACGTTCATGAGGTGGATCGCAATCTTGCTTTGCTTTCAGACTTCAGTTATCACCTGACGGACACAACACCTGAACTTTTTCCCTCCTCTGGAGATTTTTCTTGTGCCCGTAAGCTACTGTTTGACTCTGGCATCAGAGAGGAGGATAAAATAGTGGGCATTGCTCCCGGCTCGGTGTGGGCAACCAAAAGGTGGCTGCCGAAGCGATTTGCTGAAGTTTCCCAACTTCTTATGGAAAAAGCTGGGGTGAAAGTTGTGTTTCTGGGCTCTGAGGATGACCGAAGGCTTTGTCAGGGAATCGCAGATATGATGAAGGATAAACCGGCAGTTTTAGCCGGTAAGACCGACATCTTACAATCTGCCGCCTTAATTTCATTCTGTGAAGTGATTCTTTCCAATGATAGCGCCCCTGTTCATATAGCCTCTGCCATGAGAAGACCGGTGGTGGCAATATTTGGCTCCACCATTCCGGAATTTGGGTTTGCTCCCCGAGGCGTTGGTCATCTGATTATCCAGAAGAAGATGGATTGTCGTCCCTGCGGGATACATGGAAGAAAAAAATGCCCCCAGAAGCATTTTCGATGTATGAAAGATATTACAACAGAGGAGGTTTTTCAGGCTATCCTATCGCGGTTAGCATAATACAAGTCTCAATATCTTGCAGAGAGTAAGAAATGCTTAAGCAAGTTTCCAAGGAATTAAAGAATCATGCTCCGTTTACTATTTTCGGGGCGCTTACAGGAATAATCCTGATGATATTTTTTCATAATTTGCCCTCCAAGACCTCTTACAATATTTTTTACATCCTCCATCCTATACACGTTTTATTGAGTGCGCTGGTTACTGCTTCGATGTATGAACTTCATAAATACGGGCGGGTTAAGGGTAGGGGCA
Organism: Candidatus Zixiibacteriota bacterium; assembly: GCA_023127875.1. Next base: position 63 of record JAGMFA010000064.1, on the reverse strand, counting down.
AACTGTGGATTTTGCTTATAATTGGATATTCAGGTTCAATTGGCATAGCAACAATAAGCGATT
>JAGMFA010000063.1 GCA_023127875.1 Candidatus Zixiibacteriota bacterium | reverse complement strand
GGTTTCGAAAATCCGAATTTGGATCTCATTTGAGTCAACTGACCATAGGACTGGTTGTGTGTTAACTTCAGCCCATTTGGGATTTCAAGCCCCCGATCCCATGGATCCTGCGGACTTTCAGTCGGGGGTAGTTGACTGTACTGAAAAACCGGACATGAGGAGAATATATGGATGACGCTGCCACCAAAAGAGCTGCTTTACTTGTTGCCACGCTGACCTCCTTTCTTACGCCCTTCATGGGCTCCTCGGTTAACATTGCGCTTCCCTCCATCGGAAGGGAATTTGCTATGGATGCGGTTCTGTTAGGATGGGTCGCTACCGCATATCTCCTGTCCGCGGCAATGTTTTTAGTCCCCTTTGGTCGGATAGCAGATATATATGGAAGAAAGAGGATTTTCACCTACGGAATATTTATTTTTGCTCTTTCGTCTCTCTTTTCGGCGATTGCTCCCTCTGCTGTCTTTTTAGTTTCCTGCCGGGTTTTGCAGGGAATCGGAAGTGCCATGATTTTTGGCACCTCAATAGCAATTTTAACTTCGGTATTTCCTGTGAGTGAGAGGGGGAAGGTTCTGGGAATAAACGTTGCCGCAGTTTATTCAGGACTTTCTTTAGGACCTTTCTTGGGCGGATTTCTGACCCAACAACTCGGATGGAGAAGTATTTTCTTCTTGAACGTTCCCCTGAGCCTGCTGATCATCGCCTTTACTCTATGGAAATTGAAAGGGGAATGGGCTGGGGCAAAAGGAGAGAAGTTCGATTTTACCGGCTCTGTAATATATGCAGTCTCGCTCCCGGCTATGATGTATGGTTTCACTCTTTTACCAGCCATGTCCGGCGCGTGGTTGATCTTAATTGGCGTGCTGGGGCTTGTGGCATTCGTTAAATGGGAGATAGGCAAGGAAAGTCCGGTTTTCGATATGAACTTATTCAGAAATAACAGAGTCTTCGCTTTCTCCAATTTGGCGTCTTTGATTAATTATGGAGCCACGTTTGCTGTGACTTTTCTTTTGAGCCTCTATTTGCAGTATACCAAGGGGCTTGATCCTCAGCAGGCAGGCACAATTTTAGTAGCCCAACCTGTAGTGATGGCTTTTTTCTCACCTCTTGCCGGCAGGCTATCAGACAAGATCGAACCAAGAGTAGTAGCTTCAATAGGTATGGGGTTCACCATGATCGCTCTTTTCCTGTTCACTTTTTTGGGCCAAAACACCGGATTGGGATTTGTCATCACCAGTTTGGTTGTGATTGGCTTTGGCTTAGCCCTTTTCTCGTCTCCCAATACCAATGCAATCATGAGTTCGGTTCAGAAAAGATATTATGGAGTAGCCGCCGCTACGCTCGGAACCATGCGCCTGACCGGACAGATGTTTTCCATGGGCATTGCCATGCTGGTATTTGCCTTATACATCGGGAGAGTCCAAATTACACCCGAAAATTATCCGCTTTTCTTGAGAAGTGTTAAGTGTGCCTTTATCATTTTTACCGCCCTTTGTTTCGGGGGCATATTTGCCTCACTTGCCAGAGGCAAGGTACGGTGAAAATAGCGTGGTGGCATAAGATTGAATTCCTACACATAAGAAAGCGCATCTTCTATTTCTTTCGCTGGAAGATTCACTTAGTAAAATCGCAAAAGTGTAATGACTGGATACATATCGGACACCCAAGAGAGACTTTTTTAATATTGTTTAAGGTGGACTGAGTTTCAACTTTAATTTTTGAACAGGTGTCATCTTGTTGAGACTCCCATGAGGTTTTTGTGGTTATTCGTATGAATGCTTCGTATCTTTTCTCTTGGGTGTTGCCTAATGTTTTTTTGTGGAGAAATGTCTGATTTGTATTTAGTATCTACACAGGCATTCCGGAGGGGGCTTGACAAAGATAGCCAATACCAGAAAGCGTCACCAAGGGAGTTTATTCTGAAGGGCGTCCGTTCATGGTGAATACTCTGAGGATGAATTGTGCCGGACAAAAGACTCTTCCTTTTCTTTCACCCAACTCAAAAATTTTCAAGATTTAAGAGTTTCAGACTTGACTTTCCGGATAATATTCGCTATAAAAGAACTAACCAAATATTCTTGGTGATATGGAGAGCCGCAAAAGTGGTTTGATTCCAAAGAAGAAGGACTGTAGCGCGAAGTTTACTAACGGAAACAAAAAATTATTCACCTAAAACCAAAGGAGGTAAAACGGTGAGAAGCTCAAGGTTAATGTGGATATGGAGAGCGCTTGCGCTTTGTGCTATAATGGCGCTTTTCATCTCTTCCTGTGGGACTACTGAGACCAAGCTCATTCCCAGAGAAGTGATTTTTGGAAACCCGGAAAAAGCCAGCCCCCAGATTTCGCCGGACGGGACCATGCTGGCTTACCTGGCTCCGGTAAACAACGTATTGAATGTCTGGGTGAGGACCATCGGGGCGGAGGATGACAAAGCGGTGACCAAGGATGACAACCGCGGAATACGCATCTATTTCTGGGCCGCAGACTCCAAACACATCATGTATCTTCAGGACGTTGGCGGAAACGAGAACTTCCGTCTGTATGGGGTGAATCTGGAAACGGACGAGATCAAAGATTTGACCCCGTTTGAGGATGTGCGAGTCCAGATTGTCGATCGAAACAAGCATTTTCCCAATGAACTGCTCATATCCATGAACAAAGAGAACCCGCAGGTTTTCGATGTTTATCACCTTGACTTAACATCCAGTGAACTGAAACTTGTTGCCAGGAACCCGGGCAATATCATAGGTTGGGTTACTGACGCTAATTTCAAAGTGCTTGGTGCTTTGGCGGCCACACCTGACGGCGGGTTCGACCTGATGCTCCGGGAAGATGAGGAGGCAAGCTGGGACAGGTTCATCACCTGGGACTCGGAAAACACCATGACCAGTGGTCCGGTTTGTTTTTCTAAAGATGGGAAATATCTGGTTTTGCTCGATTCTCGTGACGTGAATACCGGGCGCCTGATAAAGATGGAGATCGCCACCAAGGATTTCGAAGTGATCGCCGAAGATCCGCAATATGACATCAGCGATGCTATGATCCATCCAGATACGTACGAAGTCCAGGCGGTCAGTTTTACTAAAGCCCGAAAGGAATGGCTGGTGTTGGATGAGTCCATAAAAGGCGATTTCGAGACAATAGCAAATCTCGATCACGGAGACTTTTTTGTTACCAACCGGGATGACGCAGATGATACTTGGTTGGTAATGTTCGACAAGGACAACGGCCCGGTGTCATATTATGCTTATGATCGGGAAACTAAGAAAGGGACTTTCCTTTTCTACCACCGACCGGTTTTGAACAACTATACTCTAACTTCCCTGGAACCAATATCTTTCACCTCACGGGATGGAATGACCATACACGGTTACATCACCTATCCAACAGGAAAAGGTAAAACTAACCTGCCTATGGTATTGAACGTGCATGGGGGTCCCTGGTATCGCGATACCTGGGGTTACAATCCTGAAGCCCAATGGTTTGCCAACCGGGGTTACGTCTGTCTGCAAGTGAATTTCCGTGGTTCTACCGGATATGGAAAGGATTTTGTGAATGCCTCCGATAAGGAGTGGGGTGGAAAAATGCATGATGATCTGGTAGACGGCGTTAACTGGGCGATTGAAAAAGGCATTGCCGATCCTGAGAAGATTGCTATTTATGGCGGTTCTTATGGAGGGTATGCCGCTCTGGTTGGGGCTACCTTTACGCCTGATCTCTTCTGCTGTGCGGTCGATATTGTCGGTCCCAGCAACCTTACCACCTGGATTACATCCATTCCTCCTTATTGGTCCACCATGAAGGCGCTTTTGTATAAGCGAATCGGCAACCCCGAAACCGAGCAAGAATTCTTAAAATCCCGTTCGCCTCTCTTCAAGGTGGACCAGATAAAGATCCCTATGTTGATTGCGCAGGGTGCCAATGATCCACGCGTTCCGCAGGCGGAATCCGAACAAATAGTCGAGGCGCTAAAAGAGAAGGGAATCGATTACGAATATATGCTTTTCCCGGATGAGGGTCATGGATTTGCCAAGCCGGAGAATCGTATTAAGTTTTATGCCGCCGCAGAAAAGTTCCTGGCAAAGCATCTGGGCGGACGCTATGAGGAAGCTAAAGGGGAATCTGAGTAAGATTCGGTTTATTAAATTTGCCGAGAAGGAGAAAACAAGTGGCTCTTCATTGTTGGAGAGCCGCTTTGTTTTTACAAAGAATGAAGAAGGTGGGTGCAACAAATTTTTTGAGTTTCAAGGATTTCAGACTTGCTTTTTGGGATAATATTTGCTATTAAGTGACAGTTGGAGACATTTGTAGCGGAGGTAAGGAGCTACAAATAAATGTTGCGGGGTGAGGGTCCCCCGCAGCGACTGAAAATCCTAAGGTGGTAAAGTAACTACTGCCAAAACTTGTTTTTCGGAGATACAGAAGATGCCAAAAAAGTTGTTAGAACCACAAACTATGTTGTTTCCGCTTCCGGCGGTGATGGTGAGCTGTCAGAAGAAAGGGGAAAGACCCAACATCATCACCCTTGCCTGGGTGGGGGTGGTTTGTTCTGAGCCTCCTATGGTGGGAATCAGTATAAGAAAGAATCGGTATTCTTTTGACATCATAAAAGAGTCAAAAGAATTTGTGATCAACATTCCCAGAGGAGGATTGCTCAAAGCAACCGATTTCTGCGGAAACACCTCAGGAAAAGATGCGGATAAATTTGCCGAGTGTGGGCTTACTCCCATAAAGGGCACTAAGGTGAATGCTCCTTTGATCGAGGAATGTCCGGTGAATTTGGAATGTGTGGTCAGACAAATACTGGACCTGGGTTCGCATAATCTTTTCATCGGCGAGATCGTGGCAACTCATATAGACTCAGAATACCTGAATGAGAAGGGTGAGCCGGATGCGGGAAAGATGAAACTCTTCTGCTATTGTCCTAAAGCGCATGAATATCGAGCCGTGTCTGAAGTTTTGGCAGAATATGGAAGCGCATAGCAGAGTAACGCATTGATGGGGCTGAATGCCCTTTCCTTCGACCCTGAGGTCTCAGGACCGAAGGGCAGGATGAATCCTGCCCTATGTAGCAACAATTATTGTTTCCATAGGTGCGGGAATTTATCCCGCCCAATAGTCTCGATTTATGGTTCGACGAGCTCACCATCCTGAGCCTGTCGAAGGGTCGAGCTGAAACCGCCCCATAAATGGGGCAACTACAGAGACTGTGGGGAGACCTTATTGGCGGGGCTAAATGCCCCGCCCTATAAGTTAAAAACTTTTTTCCCATAGGGGCGGGAATTTATCCCGCCCGCAGTCTAAAGAGCGCCCCCGTGAATGGGTGGGCACAGTTTTGTAATGCATTGACAGTCAATAAAGTACCATAATCTTTTAAAGTCGATAGTTAAGGGCGTTTAAATTGGACAATTTCGAATTTCGGATAGTAAAGAAAGATAAAAACTCTAACGCCAGAGTGGGGGTGATAAAAACTCCGCACGGAGAGGTGAACACCCCGGTCTTCATGCCGGTGGGGACTCAAGCTTCGGTCAAGACCCTTTCATCTGAAGATCTGAAGGAGATCGGAGCGGAGATAATACTGGGCAACACCTATCATCTCTATTTAAGACCGGGTCATCAACTGGTAGAAAAGGCGGGCGGACTGCACAAGTTTATGAGCTGGGACAGACCAATCCTCACCGACAGCGGAGGATTTCAGGTATTCAGTCTAAATTCTCTCACCAAAACCTCAGAAGAAGGAGTGAGATTCCAATCGCATCTGGATGGCTCTTATCATCTATTTACTCCGGAGAAAGTTATAGAAATTCAACATGCCTTAGATGCCGATATAATTATGGTGCTGGATGAACCTGTCTTTTATCCGTGTTCCATCGGACAGGCTGAAAGAGCAAACCAGTTGACTTTAAATTGGGCGAAAAGATGTAAAGAGACGCATAATGAATTGAAAGATAAAGGCTTCAAACACAAGCAGGCTTTGTTTGGTATTATTCAAGGTAGTACCTATCCGGAGCTGAGAAAAAGCTCGGCTGAGGCTCTAATGAAGCTCGATTTTCCCGGATATGCCATAGGTGGACTTTCTTTAGGAGAGCCTAAGACTACCACCTTTGAGATGGTGGATTTGTGTGTTTCATACATTCCAAAAGAAAAACCCAGGTATTTGATGGGCGTGGGAACTCCGGAGGACATGGTAGAGGCGATCTCTCGGGGAGTAGACATGTTTGATTGCGTGCTTCCCACCAGGAATGCCAGAAACGCAAGCCTGTTTACCAGATTCGGTAAGTTGATCATAAAGAATTCAGAGTATGCGGACGATTTTTCTCCTGTAGATCCAGAATGTGGTTGTTCTGTCTGCAGAAATTACAGCCGGGCATATCTAAGACATCTTTTCAATACCGGAGAGGTCAGCGCACTCAGGCTTGCCACCATCCACAGTCTTTATTTTTATATGGACTTGATGAGGATGGCAAAAGATGCTATATTAAAAGATAGCTTTTGGGAATGGAGAAAGAATTTTCTGAAAAGTTATCAGTCTAACCAACAAGAGGAGGGAGATAATGTCGGAAACAATTAAACTGGAGATCGAAATGACAAAGTTCAAAAGTAAAACTCGGAGGTTGGAATTGTCTGAGAAAAGAGGTTGGTCTAAATGGATTTTCTTTTTTGATGCACTTTTAATTTCTGGAGGTCTCATGATCGAAACAGCCTATGGCATGGGAACCAGTGGGGGTGGAGAGGGGGGAGGGATTGCCGCCTTTTTGCCTTTGATCGCCATAGTGGTGATATTTTATTTCCTTTTGATCAGACCTCAGCAAAAAAGATCGAGGGAGCAGAAAATGATGATTTCCACCTTGCGCAAAGGTGATAAGGTGGTCACCAGCAGCGGCATGTACGGCACCATCGTAGGCATGGATGATAAGGAGAACAAGGTGGTCTTGAAAGTGGCAGAAAACGTGAAGATAGAATTTTTAAAAAGTTCAATAGCTGGAAGGATAGGGGAGGAGTCGTAAATATTGATTTAACCTCGTCAGATATTGGAATCATTTGGTGTTTTTTTGTTAGCATAGAGAAGAGAAACAGATGGCGGCTTTGCCTATTAGAATATACGGTGATTCTGTCCTGCGGAAGCGTGCTAAAGAGATCACCTTGGTGGATGAGAAAATACGAAGGTTAGCCTCCGAAATGCTGGGCACACTGAAGAATGCTGGAGGGATCGGATTGTCTGCTAATCAGGTGGGAGAAGAGAAAAAAATCTTTGTGGTGGATCGTTCCCTTTTTCAGGCAGATGATTCCCCTTTAATCATTATCAATCCAGAGATAGTAGATTTACATAGTGAGCAGACAGAGGAGGAGGGATGTCTCTCCGTTCCCGGCATCTATGCAGATGTAAAGCGTTCTTTGGAGTTAACAGTTAAAGGAATAGATTTGAATGAGAAGGAAATAATTGTCGAAGCCAAAGGTCTTTTGAGCCGGGTGCTGGCGCATGAGATCGATCACTTAAATGGAGTTCTGTTCATCGACCACCTCAGCTCCATAAAAAGAAAGCTTTTGTCCAAGAGATTAAAGAAACTTTCTGCCAGATAACCATCGTTTAAAACAGAGTCAAAAAACCTATGCGACTTATCTTCATGGGGACCCCCGATTTTGCCATCCCCAGCCTGAATAAATTGATTCAAAGCGGACACGAAATAACCAGAGTGGTGACTGCTCCCGACAAACCAAAGGGAAGAGGCCGTAAACTTTCCGAAACACCGGTTAAAAGATTCGCTTTGGAACATAACTTAAGAGTTTTAACCCCAGTAAATCTAAAGGATGAGAGTTTCGTTGAAGCCCTGAAAGAACTACCCCCTGATTTGATAGTGGTGGTGGCTTTTCGCATTCTTCCAGAAGTGGTTTTCTCTTTGCCTCCTCTGGGAACCATAAATCTTCACGCTTCCCTTTTGCCTAAATATCGTGGGGCGGCACCCATTAACTGGGCTATAATGAATGGTGAAACCAAGTCCGGTTTAACCACGTTTTACATAAGAAAAAAAGTGGATACCGGCGATACGATCCTTCAAAAAGAAATCGAGATTCATCCGGAGGAAAACTTCGGCGAACTGCATGATCGGATGGCACAACTGGGGGCTGATGTTTTAATAGAGACCTTGGATTTGATTGAAAAGGGAGAGGTGGGTGCTTTAAAACAAGATAATGCCCAAGCTACACCTGCACCCAAAATCACTCCCGATCACTGCCGAATAGATTGGTCCCGGGAGGCTATTCAGATAAAAAATCAGATTCGGGGGCTGGCACCTTCTCCAGGGGCATTTACTTTTTACCGGGGGAAGATTTTTAAAATATTCAAATCACAGGTGATAGGAGATACCCCATTTACAGACGATTTTGGACAGGTGGAATCGGATAAAAAAGAGGAAATCTGGATAAAAACGGGACGGGGGTTCTTGAGCTTACTTGAGATTCAACCAGAGGGCAAAAGAAGAATGAGCATTGAGGAATTTGTCAGAGGATACAGGGTCAAACCGGAAGAGAAATTGGGGTGATCTTTTTGCAATAAAAAAACAATACAAACTTCCTTGTGGATGACAAAATCCATAAGGGGCTGTAATAAAAAATGGTTCTTCTTCAATTCGGTGGCTAAAACTCTTCTTAAGAAAAAGAGTTTTAAAGATCTCACCCCTCATTTGAGTCAAATGACCTATCCCCCTCTCCATTTTCCACAGGATCCATAGGACATGGAGAGGGGTTCACCCTGAAGGGTTCACCCTGAAGGGGAATAAAAGGGGAGAGGTAAAAAAACAGAACAAGATCTTTTAAGATCGGTATAAAAAAGAGTAGTCATTTTAGGCGAGGATTGTGGAAGATCAACTTTCGGATTTTCGCCCAAATGGACGGCCATCATTTTGGAATAGAATGAGTCATGGCTAATTTAGAAAACAGATCAAAACCAATGAGCAAATGGACTTTTTTAGCTCTGTCCATTCTGAGTCTGGTGGTGCTTATCATCGTGAGCTTATTCTTTTGGTATTTGATTTCTCCTCGAGTTAGCTGCATGAGCCCTCTTTTTAGCTTAGGGATAAAGATTCTGGGGATTATCTTTCTGGTTACCGTCTCAGGAGGGTTGTTCTTGATCGTGCTATCCTCGGCTCTGGAGAAGGACTTTTTGTTTCCGCATGGAGAGAAACAGATAACCTTAAAGATTTTGTTTCCCATCAATCTTCTTTTGGGACAGCTATTTGGGCTTTCTAAAACTCAGGTTCGGGAATCATTTATTCAGGTTAACGACTCTATTTTTAAAGCCACTCGAAAAAGGATAAAAAACAATCGACTTTTAATTCTTCTGCCTCACTGTTTGCAGAATTTCGATTGTCCCTATAAAATTATCGCTGATTTCAATAATTGTCGACGGTGCGGGAGATGCCAGATCGGGGATATTCTAAAACTGAAGGAGAAATACAATGTCGATATTGCCATTGCTACGGGTGGAACTATAGCCCGGAAGGTGGTGGTGGAGAAAAAGCCAACTGTTATATTGGCGGTTGCCTGCGATCGAGATCTCTGTTCTGGTATTCAGGACGTCTATCCCATTCCAGTCTATGGCATACTGAATGAAAGACCATATGGTCCCTGCATGAACACCCGGGTGGATCTGGAGAAGCTGGAGCAATCTGTGCAATATATATTAAATGGAGCCAAAGATGCAAAAGGATATAATCGTCAACGTGTCTGAACATGAGACTCGTTTAGCCATCCTGGAGGACTTAAAGCTGGTGGAGCTTTTGGTGGAGCGTCCAGAGGCAGAGAGGATGGTGGGAGATATTTACAAAGGTGTGGTCAAGACCGTCCTGCCCGGAATGCAGGCGGCTTTCCTTGACCTGGGACTGGAGAAGAGCGCCTTCCTTCATTTCTCGGATATAGGAGATTCCAAAAGTCAGCTTGGTCTTTTGTATGAAGCCGAATTCTTAGAAGAGGAGGAGAAGCCAAAAAAAGCCAAGAAGATGCCCGAAAGCATTCAGGAGGTTCTAAAGGAAGGACAGGAGATTTTGGTTCAGGTGACCAAGGAACCAATAGGGACCAAAGGATCCCGGGTTACCACCCAGCTTTCTTTAGCGGGTAGATACGTAGTTTTAGTTCCAAGGGAAGATCACGTTGGAGTATCACGCAAGATCTACGATTGGGGAGAGAAAAAAAGGCTAAAAAGATTAGCCTACGAAACAAAGCCGGATGGATTCGGTTGCATCGTCCGTACCGTGGCAGAGGGAAAGCAGAGAAAAGAGCTTGGGTCAGACATAAAACATCTTTCCAGGCTCTGGAAAAGTATAATAAAGCAGGCGGATAAAAAAGAAGCTCCGGTTCTACTTCACAAAGATATAGGCTTAGTCTACAGCGTTATGCGGGATATTTTAACTCCGGACGTGGGAAGTGTGGTGGTCGAGTCTAAAAAGGAATATAGGAAAATCCTCTCTTACTTAAGAAACGTTGCCAAGACCCTGCGTTCCAAAGTGAAGCTTTATGATGGAGAAGTCCCCATCTTCGATGCCTACAACATCGAGCCGGAAATAGAGAAGATGCTGGATCGGAAGGTGTGGGTAAAAAAGGGAGCTTATTTTGTAATCGATCAGACCGAAGCTATGGTAACCATCGACGTCAACACCGGCAGGTTCGTGGGAAAAACCACCCAGGAGTCCACCGTGCTCAAAACCAATCTGGTGGCAGCCAGGGAGATTGCTCGTCAGATCAGACTGCGAGACATCGGAGGTTTGATTATCGTGGATTTCATCGATATGGAATTGGCGGAGAATAGAAAAAAGGTTTTTGACGAATTCAAAGCCGCCTTCAGAAACGACCGCTCCAAAAACAGTATCCTGCCCATATCCGATTTCGGCTTGATTGAGATGACCCGACAAAGGATTAGGCCTTCGATACTTCACACCTTAAGCGAGAAATGTCCCTGCTGTGGAGGGATCGGAAGGGTGATCTCCAAAGAGACTGTGGCCATGAAGATTGAAAGATGGTTCAAACGAGCCAAGGTGGGGGCTAAATGCAAAAAATATCGACTGATGGTTCATCCAGATGTGATGCAGATCCTTGAGGATGGAAAGGAAAATCGCATACGCAAGCTAGGTAAAAAACTTAAGTTGAATATAGAACTGGTGAAAGAGGAAGGGTTGCCATCTGATGAGTTCCGGGTCTTCGATCTGGATCAGCAGAGGGAGGTCACGGATATGTTTAAGTCCAGAAGATAGTTTTACTTGACTTGCCACCTTAAAAATGTTAGTATGCTTTTGATTGAAAAAAATGTAAACTATTATAAAGTTTTAAGAGATGATCGTAGTTTATCCAAGTAACATCCAAGGAGGAGTTTTATGTATGCCATCTTAGAGACCGGGGGATTTCAATTCAGCGTCCAAGAAGGAGATAAGATAAGAACACCTAAACTTCAAGTCCAACCAAAGGAAAAGGTGACCTTTGACAAGGTTCTTTTCATTGGCGGAGAGACCCCCCGGATCGGAGCACCTTATGTAAAAGACGCCAAAGTGGAAGCAGGGGTTCTTGGCTCAGGGAAGGGGAAGAAAATCACGGTATTTAAGTTCAAAAGAAGGCTGAAATATAGAAAAAAGACAGGACACCGTCAGGAATATACCGAAGTGAAGATCGAAAAAATTCTTCCTCCGGAATCAGAGTCGATGAAGGAAGATGATAAGGATACACCCGGAGAGGAAAGTTATTAAGGAGAGCATATAATTGTTTACATCCCCTCTTTAGAAAAGGGGGGAAGGGGGGATTTGGAACTTGGAAAATCCCCCTAAATCCCAATAATGTTGCGTTAATCGTAGCT
>JAGMFA010000062.1 GCA_023127875.1 Candidatus Zixiibacteriota bacterium | reverse complement strand
TGGAACAATCCCCGAGCTATCACTTATAGAAGATTGCATAATATCTCAGGTGAATTAGGCACCGCGGTAAATGTGCAGGCTATGGTCTTCGGAAATATGGGGGAGACAAGCGCCACCGGAGTAGGATTCACCCGCAATCCCTCCACCGGAGAGAATAAATTTTATGGGGAGTATCTGGACAATGCACAAGGTGAGGATGTGGTAGCAGGAATCAGGACTCCCAAGCCTATCTATGAGTTAGGACAGGAGATGCCTCAGGTGTTCAAACAACTGAAATCGATCACTTCCAGGTTAGAAAAACATTACAAGGACATTCAGGATTTTGAGTTCACCATACAAGAAGGCAAATTATACATGCTTCAGACTCGCACCGGCAAAAGAACTGCTCTTGCCGCGGTGAAGATTGCGGTGGATATGGTGAAGGAGAAATTGATCACCAGAAAGGAGGCTTTAACCAGATTAGAACCAGTTCAGTTGAATCAGCTTTTGCATCGAAGAATAGATCCGAATGCCAATGTGACGGTGATCGCCAGAGGTTTAGCCGCTTCTCCGGGAGCCGCAGTAGGCAAGGTGGTATTTACTGCCGATGACGCGGTTAAACTGGCTGAAAATGGAGATAAGGTGATTCTGGTCAGACATGAGACCAATCCAGACGACATTCATGGTATGGCGGTAGCAGAAGGGGTCTTGACCGCACGCGGAGGAATGACCAGTCATGCAGCCGTAGTAGCAAGGGGCATGGGAAAATGTTGTGTAGCGGGATGCGAAGCCATCAAGGTAAACGAACAGAGAAAACAATTCATGGTGGATGGACATATAGTCCGGGAGAGGAATGTTATCTCTTTGAACGGCACCACCGGAGAGGTGATGTTAGGCGAGGTGCCCACCATAGAGCCTGAGCTTACCGGCGAATTCGGGGAATTCATGAAGTGGGCCGACCAAGTTAGGAGGTTGAAAGTCCGCACCAATGCAGACACTCCTAAAGATGCAGCCCGGGCCATCAAATTTGGGGCGGAGGGAATTGGCTTATGCCGCACCGAACATATGTTCTTCGCTGAAGACAGGCTTCCCATCGTGCAGGAGATGATCTTGGCAAAAACCCCGACCGATAGGCAGGCGGCTTTAGATAGGCTTCTTCCCTTCCAGAAAAAGGATTTCAAAGAGATCTTTGAGGTGATGGAAGGTTTACCAGTTACCATCAGAACCTTGGATCCGCCCCTGCATGAATTTCTACCCGATCGTGAGGAATTGATAGAGGAAATTGCCACCTTGAAGGCAAAAGAGGCAGACGAAACTCAAGTCGAGGAGAAAGAGAAGATTCTGGGCCGGGTGGAGGAACTGCATGAGATGAACCCTATGTTAGGGCATAGAGGTTGTCGATTAGGCATAGTATTCCCGGATATCACCGAGATGCAGGCTCGCGCCATATTTGAGGCGGCATGCGAGTTGGCAAAACGTCATAAATCCGTGATCCCGGAGGTGATGATTCCTCTGGTGGGGCACGTGAACGAATTCAAGAATCAGAAGGAGGTCGTGATCAGGGTGGCTGAGGAGACCATGAAGAAATACAAGGTCAAGATCAAATATTTGGTCGGCACCATGATAGAGATACCTCGCGCCTGTTTGACTGCCGATGAGATCGCCACCGAAGCCGAATTCTTCTCATTCGGAACCAATGATCTCACCCAGATGACCTATGGCTTTTCACGTGACGACGCAGGTAAATTTCTTCAATATTACATTGATCATGGAATCCTGGACCAAGATCCTTTTGTGAGCATCGATCAGAGCGGGGTGGGTGAGTTGGTGGAGATGGGGACGAAAAAAGGGCGTTCAGCACGCAAGGATTTGAAAGTGGGAATTTGTGGAGAACATGGAGGCGATCCGGATTCGGTGGTCTTCTGCCATAAGGTAGGTTTGGACTATGTCAGCTGTTCACCTTACCGGGTTCCCATCGCCCGTTTGGCTGCGGCTCAGGCTACGATTGGAAAGAAAGTGGAGGAATACACTTCAGCTTAGTCAAACTCTATTTGTGTGGAGATAGGTGATTGCTAGTAAAGTAGTTTTCATCAGATAATTTAATTTATGGTTTGATTAGAAAAGATTCGAAAATGCTTTGAATCTAATTCTGTTTAGTATAGTCGACATGCCAGGGTTGAGATGAGGAGCGAAGAATTTAGTCAAATAGAAGACGAGGAAGTATATCAAGCAATCTGCGTTGGTGAAGTCATCGAGGAATATCCCAATGACACGCCTTATCCCAGTGTCTTGATCTTCGGCAGAACGAGAAAAGATCGGCCTTTGCATATTCTTTGTGCGTATAATCAACAGGAGGATTTGGTTATTATTGTGACTGTCTATCAGCCCAACCCCCAATTATGGGTCGAATTTAAAAGGAGAAAAAGATGAGATGTGTAATTTGCCATGGTGAGAATATCGCAATTAAAGAGGTCAAGGAAGAGCTTTATTATAATAACAACATCGTTTATGTCCCAGTAAAGGTTTTGACATGTAACACATGCGGTGAACGCTATTATGATCGACGAACCATGCGGTTTTTGGAAGAAGCAGAAAGAAAGCTCAAAACTCAGACGGTGAAACTAAAAGAGATAGGTAAGCTTTTGATGTATGGCTAACTACGTTTCCTCATTGCTCAGCAAACCGCTATTGAAAAGAAGATGGATAAATACACCTCCGCATAAATATAATCTTGGGTGGAAAAAGTTACCTCCTGCCCCCACTTAAACAAAGCAGTTTTGTATGTCGGCCCGTCCACGTGGAAGGGTTGACTTTTTTGTTTAAGAGAGCTCTGAAAAAATAAATTTTCGAGTCGGTGTTTTGGAGTATCCCCCTTCCGGCGGGGACCTTTCAGTCCTCAATAGCATTCACGAGTCAATACCTTTTTTAGTTGAAATTAGAAAAGACCGTCCATCCATCTTTCGAATCATGTGACCGCCACCTTTTGTTTCTCTAAGACTTGCATCGAGGAGTATCTCTGTTTTTCTATTTTCTCCTGTATCCGTAGTCGCAGCATTTTGAGATACCGGAATCCTTTCACCTTTCTTAGTCGTGGCTCAAGGTGAAGTAATCCAGCTGCTACCCACCGCACAATATGCGTACCGTTTCTCCAGTAGTCGACCTTATCGGTATACTGGCCAAGCTGAGACATGATCGATTCGATACAATTCGTCGTGCTAAAGCTCACACCCAGCTCCCGACACAACCCCAGTTGATGCAATGTCAGAGTCTCTTCCAGTCCTTCTCCTAAACTCTTCGCTGCTGAGGGATTGATACTCTCAAGTTCCTCCCCAATCTGAAGTAATGCTTTTTTTGCTCCTTCGTATGTCGGTTCATTATACGCATTTCTCAGTTTCACTCGATACCTTTTCTGTTCATTAAGGGAGAGGTAACTGACTATATTTTCTCTCTTGTGCCAGTGACACCGCTGGATCATTATACTCCTTCCCAATCGTTGGCGTATCGCTTTTGCTAACCCTTTCGAGCCGTCTATCACAAACAGCATCTCTTCTGCATATGCGTATGCATTCATACGAATTTTAACCCTCGCTCGATTAATTTATCAAAAAACTGTATCAACGCTCGATGGTTCTCAGTACTCATCTGCTCTATCCCTAACACGATCTTCTTCCCCTCTATCGTAATCCCTAACGCTATCATAATCCCTTCCTCTGCATACCTCTTCCCGTCAATGAAAATAGCGACAAAATCATAATCCCCTAGCTCTCTCTCCTCCAAAAGTTCCAGGTAGGTCTCTGCTTTTTTGGTAAACCTCCTCGATACACTCGAGGCACTCAATCCAAATACCTCAGGCACCAGCTCTGCTGATTCTTTATATCGATGGGTGCTCAATCCATTCAGCAATTTCAAAAATGTTTGATGATCTCCTCGATACGGCTCCTGCAACTTTTGATACCTCTGAAGTCTCACCTCTTCACCCTTTTCCTTGTTCCTTACTCGAGGAACTCTTACCGGTATCTTCTGATCTCGTAGATAGATCGAACCCCATTGTTTCCCCCATCTCCTGTTCTCTTTTCCATGCTCGTATCTCCTCCCAGCCAATGCTTCCACTTCTTCTTGTAATGCATCTTGGACTGCCTTCAACCCCAATGGTATCAATTCCTGAATCACTGCTATTTTCATCGCATCCGATTCCTTAATCCTCTCCAGCATCTCTAATGTCCTTTTCCGCTTCTCTGAAATTTTTTCCTTCCATTTCCCCTTCCCTTGTGCTAAATTCTGCATGGGATCCTCCTTCTTGTAATAAGATTTGTCTTTTTCTTTCTATCTTATTATATGGAGGGTCTTCACAATTTCAACTAATTTTAGCATACTTTCGCATTCACCTGCGTAGACGTCTATTTAAGCAACGTATTAGAATAGTTTATATGTTAAGCCTAGGGAAAGGGTTTCCTTAAAACGTCCTTTTTTGTTAATTTCTTTGTCATACAGAAGCTGGGTAAACAGTGAAACAGATATATATTTGGAGATCGAGACGGAGATGGTATTTTCCCAATTAACATCGACCTCTTTCCAATAATCCTCTTCAGGCGTTCCTTTAAATTTATCCGACTCGGAAAAAAACAAAGCTCTGTAAAGTGTTAATTTTGAAGTGTAGGAAATTTTATCTGAAAGGGTAAGCCTCACATCTGAAACAGATTCTATTCCTCCGTCGTTTGTAGAATTAATCTCCGTTTTTTTCATAACTGTATCTACGATGTCTTCGGTGATGATCTGCCTTAAGCCGAATCCTAAGCGGCTCAAAATTTCATTGCTTTTGGTTTTGTAAAATACCCTGGAGATCCCAACCGATTCGGTTAATTTTTTTGGACTAAAGTACCTTTTGACCTGCGGCACGCTGGCGTCAAGAAATTGACTTTCCAACCTTAAAGCTAAATATGGATCAACCCAAGTCTTCAGGGTGAACCGAGCCAAAGTTTCAATGTCCACGAGATCAGTTGACTTTGTCGGCTTCGCCCATTTTTTTGTCTCCTGGTCTTGTGAGTGGGTTTGACCAAAAGAGAATTTAGCGGTGGTCTTAGAATTCAGGATTTCCGAAAGCTTTTTTTCAAAAACGGAATTAGCCAAAGCCACCCAGCTAACATTACCTGCCTCACCCCCGGTCCAGCTATCTGAGTATGAACTCTGAGTTAGGGTCAGCCCTAAATCCACCGACTTCTTCCAGGGATCGGCAAACGAAGAGCCGACGAATGCAAACCAGAGAATTACCGCTAACCAAAAATAAGATATACACTTTTTCATAGCAAACCTCCTCATATAAGTTTTTGTCAAGGTAGGTTCGATTTAGATTTTTGTCAATAGACCATCCATAAAAACCAGCAGAAACTCATCTATTTCAATATTTTGAAAAATCAACTTGCAAATCGACGTGAAATGATTAGATTTCGAGTCAATAAAATAGGAAGTGATATTCTTAAAGAGTCGTGACAAAAAGATGTATTTTTTTAATTTCAATTAACTCAAAAAATGGAGAGTTTAGGATGCGTTTTTGTAAAATCATAATCATTGGGCTTGTTTTAGGTTTTATCATACCAAGTTTTGTTTACGCCGAGGAATGTCGTTTGATGCGATTCCCTGACATTCATCAAGACAAGATCGTTTTCGTTTACGCAGGTGATCTATGGTTAGTGCCGAGTGAAGGTGGGATTGCTCGAAGGTTGACCACTCATATCGGTCTGGAGCTTTTTCCCAAATTTTCACCTGATGGGAGATTCATTGCTTTCACCGGGGACTACGATGGCAATGCGGATGTCTATGTGATTCCGACGGAGGGCGGAGAACCACGTCGTCTAACTTATCACCCTGGAGCCCGGCAGTCTCCCGGTGGAGTGAAAATAGACGATTGGGTGGTAGACTGGTATCCAGATGGGAAAGCCATTCTGTTTCGCTCTACACGCGAAAGTTTTCCCACCAGCAAGCTTTTTAACATCAGTATCGAGGGAGGTTTCCCCCAAGCTCTGAAGCTGCCTGAAGCTGGTCTGGCCTCGTTTTCTCCGGATGGTAAAAAAATCGCTTACAATCGGAGATCCCGGGAATTTCGAACCTGGAAACGCTATAAGGGAGGGACGGCTCAGGATATTTGGATATATGATCTGAAAACTGATGCCGTCCAGCGCATCACCGAGTGGGAGGGGACGGATAACTTTCCTTTGTGGTCTGGGGATAGAATCTACTTCACATCTGATCGTGATCACACGCTCAATATCTATTGTTATGACCTGATGACCAAAAATACCCGAAAGATAACCAACCATGAGGAGTACGACGTGAAGTGGCCCAGCTTGGGTCCAGATGCTATTGTCTACGAGAACGGTGGCTATCTTTACATACTGGATTTAGTCGGTGAAAAGGCCAGGAAGATCTCTGTGGAAATCCCAGCTGAACGCATCCTCACTCGACCCAACTGGGAAAAGGTTAGTGATTTGATTATCGACTTCAGTCTCTCCCCCTCAGCAAAAAGAGCCTTATTCTCTGCCCGAGGAGAGGTTTTTACCGTGCCCGAAGAGAAGGGAGAAGTTCGTAACATAACGCAAACCCCAACCATCCGTGAGATTTATTCTACCTGGTCACCGGATGGAAAATGGATAGCTTATCTCTCCGACCGCACCGGGGAGTATGAACTTTACATCAGAGCCCAGGATGGAACCGGTGAGGAGAAGCGTATTACCACCGACGGCAACTGCTATCGGTTTCCACCAGTGTGGTCGCCGGACAGCAAGAAGCTTTTGTATTCCGACAAGAAGCTGAGGCTGTATTATACGGACATCGACGAAAGAGAGCCGGTGCTTGTAGACAGAGCTGAGGTCTCCGAGATCCATGATTACGCTTGGTCTTCCGACAGCAAGTGGGTCACCTATTCTAAGAATAATCCTGCCTATTTCGCTTCCATTTACCTCTATTCGCTGAACAAAAAGAAGGTCTACCAGATCACGGGCGACCTGACCGATGATTTTTACCCGGTTTTCGATCCGGAGGGAAAATACCTATACTTCGTCTCCGCTCGAAGCTTCCATCCCACCTTTAGCGATTTTGAGCATACTTACGTCTACCGCAATACCAGAAACATCTATTTGGTGACTCTACAAGCAGACAGCCTCTCCCCATTCGCACCCGAAAGCGACGAGGAGGAAGGAGAAGAAGAGAAGGATAAGGAAAAGGAAGACAAGGATGAAGAAAAAGATAAGAAGAAAGATGAGGATGAAGATGAAGAAGAGGAAAAGCCCAAAGATATCCAGATAGATCTGGAGGGTATTGACCAGCGAATCGTGGGAGTGCCAATCAAGTCAGGCAATTATGCGGGTCTTACCGCGGCTGAGGGCAAAATATTCTATCTGTCGAGGCCAGCAATCTACGAACCGGCTTCCGATTCTAAACCCCAGAATGAACTGCATATGTATGACATCAAAGAGCGTGAGGATGAGACGATTCTCTCCGGCATTAACAACTATGATATTTCCCATAATGGTGAAAAGACCATATATAAGAGCGGAAATACCTATGGCATCATTGACGCCAAGTCAGGGAAAAACAAGGTGGGGGATGGCAAGATAAATACGGGCGGCATGGAAATGAAGGTCGACCCGCGCGGTGAATGGGAGCAGATGTTCAACGAGGCCTGGAGGTTGGAAAGGGATTTCTTTTACGATCCCAATATGCACGGTGTGGACTGGAAGATGATGAAAAAACGTTACGGTGAACTTTTGCCCCATGTGGCTCATCGTTGGGATCTGACCTATCTGATCGGTGAACTAATTGGTGAGCTCTGTTGCTCGCACACCTACGTTTACAGAGGCAAGATGCCAAAGACGGAGCATGTCGACATTGGTCTGTTGGGAGCCGATCTGGAGCCGGATAGAAAGGGAGGTTTTTATAGATTCAAAAAGATATACAAAGGTGAAAACTGGAAAGAGGATCGAAGAGCTCCCCTCACCGAACCGGGAGTTGACGTGAAAGAGGGGGATTATCTGATTGCGGTAAATGGTCAAGAGGTAAATTATCCTGACAATCCATATAGCTTCTTTGAGAAGACTGTAGACAAACAGGTCCAGATCAAAGTGAATGACAAACCCTCTGCTGACGGCGCTCGTGAGGTGACGGTCAAGCCCACAGGTTCAGAGTACATGCTCCGCTATCTGGACTGGGTTGAGACCAGACGTCGCCTTGTGGATGAAGCCACTGACGGTAGGGTGGGATACATTCATGTGCCCAATACCCAGCCTTCTTTGGCTATGAACGAGTTTTCTCGCTCTTTCTTTGCTCAGGTTCGCAAAGGAGGGACTAATAATTGACGTGCGGTATAATGGGGGAGGCATGGAATCCCAGACATGTTTATAGAACGTCTTCAGCGTAACCTCATGAGTCTCTGGGCTCCGCGTGAAGGGCAGATCTGGCGCACGCCCGGCGTGGCCCTCTTTGGACATATGGTGTGCATCATCAATGAGTATGCGGGTTCGGGCGGAGATGCCTTACCCTACTATTTTCGCGAACAGGGATTAGGCCCGCTCATCGGCACGCGCACCTGGGGTGGGTTGGTGGGCATCTCCCGCGGATTGCCGCTCATGGATGGAGGTCGCGGTCACCTGTCCCAGAATTTGCTTTTATAAACCTAAAAGGTGAATGGGATGTGGAAAATCATGGAGTGGATCCAGATATAGAGGTGGATAACAGACCTGATTTGGTTATAAAAGGGCGTGATCCCCAACTTGAAAAAGCCAGTTGAGGTCATTCTGAAAAATATCCAGGAGGAGCCTAAGAGAATTACCAGAAAAACCGCCTTATCCGATCAAGAAATAAATCTCCGACCCCACCCTTTTGCTCCCTCTCTAAAAATGGAGGCGAGGGTTGAGGGTGAGGTTTTGTTATATTATTCCTTAGACACTCAAAAATTCTATCTTTGACTTAAACTTGAAGGAATTTACAAGATGAAAACCACTATGGCACTCCCAACACTCAGAGGAAAAAAGAAAAAATGGCTTAGAGAGAGGAGAATGCCATCGATGCTCATCTAACCGCTTAGATGAGGAAGACGCTTTACAAAGAGTTATTGAAAGAACCAATATCTCAAAGAAAAAAAATTCTTTGTGCTCCGGTTGGATGTTATCATCCAGGCGGAAGGGAAAGACGGATGATAATCCGAAGGATCCATAGGACAATCCGTCCAAGAGCAACTTGAAGGAATTTACAAGATGAAAACCACTATGGCATTCCCAAACTATTGAGAAAAGAGAAAAAAGGGGTTAGAAAGAGGGAAATGCCATCAATGATCATCCCTCCTTTAGATCAGGAAAGCACTTTGCAAAGAACTATTGAAAGGACCAATATCTTAAAGAAGAAATTTTTCAACGAGGATTTCTTACTATGGTTCCTTTCGATCCCAACATTACTTGGGGGGGAGGATATGGATTTTCTTATCAATGGCAAAATGTTCGGCTATCTCCTTTATTTTGGCGATCAACTTTCCGTCATTCATTATCGCCCACCCAGGACGCATCTATATCGCTGATAGATGAAGTAGGGCATTCATCGTTTTGCCCTTGCCAAATCTTAGCTTTCTTGTCAGAGAAGAAAATCCAATATGAAATTTGCCAGCCCTTACGAATTTGATCCTTATCCCTGAAGACTATTAAAAGGTGATCTGGGTGAACTTATCTTCAAATCCAATCAGATGCTTAAGACAGAATGCTCGTCCGGAAATGATGTAGCCGATTTCCAAGAATGCAAAGAAATACGTGACTGGGGGGAACACCAAGTTCCTCCCCCCTCTGATCCCTTTGAGAATCTGTTAGCCCTGCAAAAAGTGAAACATGAGATGTCGGAACATATCTGGCACCCTGCTCTCTCTGTTCTGAAGATCTCCTCGTTGTTGCAAAAGCTATAGCAAAAGATTTATTCGATGTCACAAAAGAGCCGGAATAGAAGCCGGTCACAGAGCTACACCTTCACCAAGGTTATCATTTCTTGTGAACTGTGCAGTATTTTCCTTTTCCCGTTACAAACCTTTTGCACCTTTTGCCGTCCTTGGTCTTTGCCATACATCTGACTTTCTTGGCTGCTTTCTTTTTTGCCATCAGTTTCACCTCCTTTCTCTTTTCAAGTTCGCTACTTTATACTATGTTTCGGTTCAATCTCACTTAGGATAAAATATTTTTTGCAACAAGTCAAGAAAAAATTATCTGTTTTGGTAAAAAGCTGTAAATGAAAGTTTAGGGAGAAGCACCTTTTAATCATGGTTTTTGAGATTAAATAAAATTTCTCAATGCCGATAAAAAAATTAAGGCTCGGTTAACTGAACTTTATGAGAACAAAATTTCTATTGAATACCCTATGGCTGAAGTCCTAAAAAATAAAAAGCCTGCTGGCATTGGCGAAGTGCAAATAGACCTCACAGAGTACCACCGGTCGATGCAGGCACTACGGGAATCGGAAAATAAATATCGAACGCTGGTAGAAAAATCCCTGGATGCTATTGCCATAGTTAAAGGAGACAAATTTGTTTTGTCAACAAGGCTTTTCTGGAAATGTTTGGTTATGAAAGTGATAAAGAAGTGATTGGGTTGACCATAACGGATTATCTGGCTTCCCAGAGTCGGACATTGGTGAGAAACGGAGCGTTCGTCAGAGAAAGAGGGGAGAGGGTTCTGGAAAGTTATGAAGGCACCGCAAAAAAGAAAGAAGGAACCTTTCTTGATGCGGAGCTTTTTGTGGGACCGATCACATTTCAGGGAAAGCTTGCCAGGCAAGCGATAATAAGAGACATCGCCCAGCGCAGGCTGGTCGATAGGTCCAACGGCACGCCATGGACATAACCAAGCCATATTGAGCAAAAATTCTGGGCGTTCTCAAGAGAACAAATCTGCCTCTTTGCAAACAGAGGTAAACATACCGCAAGGATAAGGAAGATTCCAAATGAAGCTAATAACGATAAAAAAAAGGGAGCTGCTCGACTTGTGCATCGTCTTGATTGTCGCTGCCATCTTGTCAATATTCAGCATATCTATTCACACTATTGGTAAGCTTTTCAATTTTTTCAGTGCTTATACCGATTTACCGCTCGCAGAATTCCTCATTAACATTTCTTTTCTCTCGTTGACCGGGCTGCTCTGGATAACCTACGTTCGTTGGAGAAAAACTGCTAAAAGACAAGCGGAATTGGAAAACATTATCTCGAGCATCAGTCCGGATGTACTCCTGGTGGTCGATTCGGACAGGACCATCATTGAGTGCAATAACTCGTTGAAGAGAATGTTTGGTTACGAAGTGAATGAAGTTATTAACCATAAAACCGACTTTCTCTATTTTGACTTGCGATCTAATCAGTCTAATCAGGATGGCTGGCACGAAACATATGACATGCTTGAAAGGGATGATTTTCACATCGGATGGGCCACAGGAAAAAAGAAAAATGATGCGACAATACCTCTTGAGATCATTGTCGGCAATTTGAGCGGTCGTGGTGGCGCAGTGCTGCTGCTTCGCGACATCACCGAGCGAAAGCGGGCGGAGGAGGTGTTGCGGGAAAGCGAAAGACGCTTCAGGCGGTTCGCATTTGCGGTGACCGACGTGATCTACCGCTACGATCCGAGAAACAACCAGTATGATTTCATCTCTCCGTCATTTGAACTACAGACAGGATATTCTTTAGAGGAAATTAAGTCCGATCCATCTGGCGTGACCCGAAGGATAACTCATCCCGACGACGCCGAACGAGTGTTCAAGAAGGTCTATGATCATATTAAAAAAGGACCGGGCGCCGGCCCATTTTGCACTGAATACCGGGTGATTCGCAAAGACGGGGAGGTTATCTGGGTCAGCGATCGCAAAGATATTGAGTTCACTTCAGACGGAAAGGTTCGTCGTATCAACGGCGTCGTTCGCGACATCACCGAGCGCAAGCGAATGGAGGAA